>CAKRAY010000035.1 GCA_934296355.1 uncultured Clostridia bacterium | reverse complement strand
ACGAAAACGACGCTTTTGCAACGCCCGCGCGTTGCATCGCAACTTCGCGAATAAACCTTATTCTTTGATAAGTGAATTGCCGCGAATAAACTTTTATCTAAAGCGGTTAACAGTACGCATTAGCACAAAGGAAAAACCTTTCCGACTGCTATAAGCGCCCGACGAACGTGTGGCGCTTCATCCAATCTACGCGGAAGCGTGTGACGCTTCCGCCGTTAATTTTTTTGTAAAATCCCATATTGACACAAAAGCGTTACGGCTTTATAATTAAATATAATAATTATTTCCATTTTTTTATAAAAAAGGGAACGGAGAGGCGGAATATGAAACAACACGAAATTACGAGAATTACCAAATTACTAAACAACGACGGCAACATTGCCGAAGCGGGTTATGCCAAAAAACTTTTATGGGATTATAACAGAGAGAGCGTTGCGGCGAACAAGGCGCGCTTAAAGGAGTGGGATTACTACTATGTCGGCAACGACGATTGCGCTATTTGCCTTACCGTTGCGGATATGGGCTATGTGGGCGCGCTTTCTATGACTGTAATCGACTTCAAGGAAGTTTGGCAATACACTAACAGCGCGATTACTCTATTCCCTATGGGAAAAATGAATATGCCATTATCGAGCGTTTCGGGCGACGTCGCTTTCAAAATCGGCAAAGTGGAATTCACGTTCATTAACGACGGAATTACTCGTAAACTTTACGGAAAATATCCTAACCTCGATAAGAAAGGCACGGACGTAACTTTCGACCTTACTCTTACCGACGTACCCGAAGAAAGTATGGTTATCGCAACGCCTTTCAGCAAAAAGAGACACTTTTACTATAACCAAAAAATCAACTGCATGACAGTAAACGGCTATTTCACTTTCGGTGACAAGAAGTACGAATTGAATAAAGAAAACGGCGCGCTCGCCACGCTCGATTGGGGTCGCGGCGTATGGACTTACGACAACACTTGGTACTGGGGAAGTTTGCAATGCGTGTTAGACGACGGAAGCAAGTTCGGCTGGAATATCGGTTACGGCTTCGGCAACAACGACCAAGCCACCGAGAATATGCTTTTCTATAACGGAAAAAGCCACAAACTCGACGAAGTAACGTTCAACATTCCACAAAAGGACGGAGCCGACGACTTTATGTCGCCCTGGACTTTCACTTCCAACGACGGCAGATTCGAGATGAATTTCACGCCGCTCCTCGACAGATACGAACCGTTCGATTTGAAAGTTTTCGCTATGATTCCGCACCAAGTCTTCGGCTACTTTACCGGAAAAGCAACCCTCGACGACGGAACCGTCATCGAAGTTTCCAATAAATTAGGCTTCGCCGAAAAAGTCCACAATAAGTGGTAAGAAGCAACGTGCGTTGCCGGTACCGGTCGCAAGGGGGCATTACATTACAGTCAAAAGAGGTCGTTATCGCGACCTCTTTCTTTTTTCGGTGCCAGTCGTAGACTGACGGAGAGGTGTATAATGCGACCATCGGTCGCCAATAACCGCATATAGGTTATTTTATAAGGAACTTTTTATTTGAAGTCACTTTTTTAAGCCAAAAAAAAGTGACCAAAAAAGCAGAGTGCCTCTGCCCGCATTTGAAGCAATAAGGTCTTATCGCGGCGATAAGGTTATACAAGCAATACGATAAATCGTGATACCGGGATGCAACGCCCGTGCGTTGCTTCCGAAGCGGGCTTGCACCCAGCACGTTTTTTCTAACGAAAAAGAAAGCGGATATAAAAGAATTAGAAGTCAAGGAGAGGGAATATCTCAATCCCTCTCCTTAACAATTCTCTCTTTTCTCATAATTTCCCCCCTTCGCGGATAAAACCTTTTTTCAAACGGTCAAAATTCTGTTTATAACAAATACGGAAATACGAAAACGACGCTTTTGCAACGTACGCACGTTGCATCGCAGTTACGCGAATGAACCGTGTTCTTTTATAGGCATATACTCGCATAAGAACTTTTATCTAAAAAAAAGAGAGAAAGTTTACGGCAAAAATACGAAATTGTGGAAATGACACTTTTCACAATTTCCCTTTAGGGGGATACAGTAAGGGGGAAAGCCTTACGAACTTAGATAATAAGCCGTAAGGTACGTAACGGCTTCCTTATAAGTCGGTACCAAGGGGGAAACAAATGGAATTACACAAAGAAAAACTTGTTTTTCGACTGTAATGTAATGCCCCCTTGCGACTGGTACCGTTATAATACGAAATTGTGGAAATGACACTTTTCACAATTTCCCCTTAGGGGGATATAGTAAGGGGGAACGCCTTACGAACTGTACTCAACGAGCGAGGTACGAGAGAGTTCCTTATTAGTCGGTGCTTCGGCGGTTAACAGTACGCATTAGTACAAAAAAAAGAGGTCATCGACCTCTTTTTGACTGCTATAAGTACCCGCCGAACGACTGGCACCGAATGGTCGGAGTGACTGGACTTGAACCAGCGGCCTCTTGGTCCCGAACCTCGTCAAAACGTGCGCTTTTTCTCCGTTCTTACTCGCTTACGCTTAGTAAGACGTTCGCTTTTCACTTCGTTTTTCCTCTCCCCAAAAAGCAGTTTGTTTTTTGGGGTCCCCTTTATTTACGCGCGCTTGGTTCGTGCCGGAATATAAAAAAACAAGCCATAAAGACTTGTTTTTTGGTCGGAGTGACTGGACTTGAACCAGCGGCCTCTTGGTCCCGAACCAAGCGCGCTACCAAACTGCGCTACACCCCGTTTTTCTTAGCATACATATTTTATATTCTTTTTTTGTTTTTTGCAAGCGTTTCCGCAATATTTTTGCTTTCCTCTATATAAATCGTGCTTTTGACTTCGCCTTTGCATTTTTTATATATCTTTTCCTTCTTTCCCGCGCCGTCTTTTATGTACTGTTATTTATTTTTTCCTTCTTCATATTCTTTTATTGAAAATTGGTTTTCGTTATTATATAATTATTTAAGGAGTTAATAATAAATATGACGAACAAAGTTTTTTTATCTTTCAAAAACACTAACGCCGACGGCACAAGGTCCGAAGAAAGCGAAATCGCAAGCAGACTTTACGCCGCCCTCGTCGCCGAAAACATACCCACGTTTTTCAGTAACGTAACCTTGATGGAATTCGGCGAGGTCGCTTATAAGGACGCTATCGAACGCGCGTTGGACGAAACCGACGTTTTAGTCCTCATCGGTTGCTCCTTAAATAACATCACTTCGCGTTGGGTAAAATACGAATGGAACTCCTTCCACGAGGAAATTCTTTCGGGAGATAAAAAGAACGGCGTAATCGTCCCGTACCTTCACTCTTCCATAGAAAGGAAAGACCGCCCTATCGCATTAAGAAATCAAGAAACTTTTTGTTGCGACAAAGACGACGTAAGCAAGGTTGTCGAGTTTATCAAAAACCACTTGAATAGGGGTCAAAAATCCGATTTTCAAGAGCCTAAAACCCGTGATGACGGAATACACTCTTCCTATAATCCCACGGCGCACAACGAACACAGGCGGTTGAAAATTCAAGCGGAAAACACTCGCGCCGCAGATATGCCCGCGATTTACTACGCGATGGACGGCTTAAAGGGAAAGAATAAAATCAACGTTCTCGACTTAGGTTGCGCGTACGGGTACGTTACCAAAGATAGGTTCGGAGAGTTCGACAACGTTTCCGTACTCGGTATAGACAGACAAGAGGCGTGCATAGAGTACGCGAAGAAGTACAATAAACCCGATAACTTTAATTACGCGGTCGTTACCGTAGAGGATTCTTCGTTCCAAGACGAGATGGAGCGAGTTATGGAAGAAAACGGCATAGAGAGTTTCGATATAATCATCGCCACTCTCTTCATACACCACCTTAACGACCCGATTAAAGCGCTTAGGACGGTAAGAAAGTTCTTATCTCCCGACGGGTACATTATAGTGAGAGGTTCGGACGACGGCAGCGTTATCGCGTATAACGACGACGGTTTAGTGCAGAAAATCATCGATAAGCACTTGTCTACGCCGGGAATTTCGGATAGACACAACGGAAGACGAATTTATTTCCAACTATATACTTCCGGTTATAAACAAATAAAAATGATGAATTACGTCAAAGAAATTTCTACTCTCGATTTTGACGAGAGAATGGACGTTTTCGACGAACGTTTCGCATACAGAAGAAACTACTTAAAAAATATGCTCGACAAAGATCCCGGGAATATGGAATACAAAAACAGTCTCGACTGGATGGATTACGCATTGAAAAAACTCGAAACGCTTTTTGGCAACGACTCGTTCTGGTATCAGGAAGTCGATTTCGTGGCGGTTGCTCGAAAAAAATAGTTTAAGGAGTTTTTATTAAATCTTGAAAAATTACGATTATTTGGTCGTCGGGAGCGGTCTGTTCGGGGCGGTTTTTTCCTACTACGCATTAAAAAGCGGAAAGAGCGTATTGGTCTTAGAAAAACGCCCGCATATCGGCGGAAACGTCTACACCGAACTTATCGAGGACATCAACGTACACCGTTACGGCGCGGACGTAAAAACGAATATCGATTACTTCGATTTTATTAAAAATCCGTTCGCAACGAGTAAAAAAACCGTTTTTACGGGGGCGATAGACGAGTTTTTCGGGTTTAAGTACGGACATTTACAGTACAGAACGGTGCGGTTCGACACGAAAATTTTGGACACGCCCAATTTCCAAGGCGTGGCGGTAATGAACTATACCGACAGAGAAACGCCTTACACGAGGTGTATCGAGCATAAGCATTTCGAGTACGGAACTCAGCCGAAAACCGTGGTAAGTTACGAATATTCCCAAGAATGGCAAGAGGGTAGCGAACCGTACTACCCCGTAAACGACGAAAAAAACAACGCTCTTTACGAAAAATACTCTTCTCTCGCCGCTTCCGAAAAAAACGTGATTTTCGGCGGTAGGCTCGGTCAGTATAAATATTACGATATGGATAAAGTCATTCTTTCCGCTTTTTCATACGCGGAAAAAGAAGGCTTAAAGTGATTGCTTTTTTTATTTTCTTTGCATACGCTTTTTGGTTTCTTCTATGCGATATTCTCGCACTTCTTTTTCTATTTCGAGCAGTCTTTGCCAATCTCCGCCGCCAATCGCTTTTTGCGGAATGTAATAGTCCTTACCGTTAAGTGTGCTTAAAACCGCGACTTTTCCCTTTAGATTAATCGTATTTACCTCTCCGCTATCGGTAAAAATGCCGTTTTTTTTCTCGCCTTTTAAGAAAAACTGCCACTTACTTGTAGTTCCGTCTTTAATAAACTCTATTTTCATCCTGCCCTTAAACCCGCGATTAAACCCGGTAAACAGACCGATAAAAGGAGAACAAAACGCGCCTACAACGCCTATTCCTACCAAAATAATGCCTATAATTATGCTCCATTGCGTTATTACCCTGCCGTAATCCCAAGAAATGAAGTATATTCCTATAAGTATCGCCGTAACGGCAAGTACAAATATAAGCAAGAAAGTAGATATTTTTATCTTTATTCCGTCAAAAAATCTTCCCGGATATTTAACTTTAAAGCTCAATTCTAATTGATTTATGCTCATCTTATTACCTTATAAACTTTTATTTAATATTCTTAATGAAATCATACAAATAAAGTATACAAATAAAGATTGTTACTGTCAAATACAAAAATACTCGGCGCCACACGGCAACGTGTGACGTTACAATTGAGTATTGAAAAAAATATTAGCGTGTTGTATACTGAAGGTAAGAATGAGCAATAAAATTATTAAAGGGGTTATGATATGAAAAACAATGAAAAAACCATATTTGTGAAAAACTTAGCGGTTTCTAAGAAGTTTTATAGTGATATCCTCGGTTTAAGCGCAAAAAACTCGGAAAAAGGTCTTGTTTTAGACGATAGATTTTTGCTTATCGAATCGCAAAACCCTATAAACACGGAAAAAATCGTTTTTGAAACCGACTATTTTACCGAAACTTTGCGTAAAATATTATCGCTCGGCACCATAGAACTTTCTCGGCACGTGGATGAAACCGACGACGGAAGAAGGTTCTTGAGCTTACTCGACCCGGACGGTAATTCCGTATGGATAGAAGAGAGCGTAGACTCCCACTTAAAAAATCTCATTGCTTCGGGAAAAACCGCTCGCGAAGTCGCTTCTTTGACTTCTTTATCTATAGATAAAGTTATATTCGCCTTAAAACATCATTGATTTTAGGCAATATTTTACTTATATTTTACGGTTTCGTCTATCGTATTTTTCCACTCTCTGATTCTTTCCAGGTTATAGTCTTCGGGAATATAATACGCGTATCTTTTCGCCTTTACCGAAGCCATTATTATTTCGCCCGCTTTTTTTACGAGGTCTTTTCTGGTAAGCGCGAGTTTTATACTCGAAACAAGCGAAGATATACTGAACGAGCCGAGATTTTTTACGTCCATAGTGGTAAGCGCGATCAGTCCTTCGTTTAACAATCCCGACGAAAATATCCAGTCGAGGTCCTCGTAAGGTATTTTTTGCGCCATAACGCGCATTAAGTATTGAGCGTACATGTCCGCTCCCAATTCTTTAACGTACCGCACCGAATACTGCCATAGATTTGCGGCGGAAAACTCTTTATCTTTCACACTGCGAACGCAATTACAAAGCATATTCGCGGCGCGTAAAGTGAGTTCTATACCCGAACCGCACATTGGGCGAGTCATAAACGCGCTGTTACCTACGAGCGCGTACCCGTTTCCTGCAAGCACGCCTATCGGATGACGAACGGGAATATAATCTTTTACATGAAGCGTTTCTTCGTCAACAACGTTATTATAAAACCTCATTACGTAATCTTTGCCTTTCTTTATGTCATCGTCCGAAAGACTGCCGAGCGCGCCTATAAGCACGTCCGCGTTGCCGCCCGGTTCGTCCTTTGCCCAGATAAGTCCCAAACCGTCCGGCTGTAAATACACTCTTGCCGAAAGTTCTTTATTATCCGTTTTTCTTAAAAATCCTCTATACGCGGCGAAAAACTCTTCGTCCTCGACTTCCTCGTTCATAAGAAAATCATCCGGCGTTTGCTTTCTGAACGGCGAAAACAAACCGCTCGAATCTATCGTCAAGTCCGCTCTTAACTCTTCTTCTCCGTTGCTCGCGCCTTTTACGAAGCCGTCTTCTATGATAAGTTTTGAAAAATCTTTGCCGTAAAGAACTTTACAAACCTTTTCCGCTTCGCCCGTCATAAACTCTATAAGTCCTTTTCTATTGACGTCGAAGTTCTTTTTTACTCGCTCGGGTTGCTTAATATTTCCCATTCCCGCGGGTCCGGCAAAAGACAAAACCTGCTTGTTCACTATTATGTCTTGCGGTACGGTCATTTTTACCGAATCGAACGTTTTGTCATCCACGGAATCATACCACGGATACCCTAACTCGTCTTTTTGCCTCTTTTCGATAACGGTAACGTCAAAACCTTTTTTCGATAGGTTTATAGCGCAATATAGTCCGCCTATCCCTGCGCCGAGTATAAGAATCTTTCGCTTCGGTAACTTCTTCATGCTTAAAACTTTTTCTCCCTATTTCTATTTTACTTTAACCTTATCGCTATTAATTATATAAAATCTCCCGCCTTTTTGTCAATTGATATTAACTCGGCGCCGGTCGTTCGTCGGAAGCGTGCGTACGTTGCCCGTCGATTACGGTTTTTTTTATTGTAATATATATTATTTTATGTTATAATGTGGATATGGAATTATCAACTTTAACTATAGAAGAACTAAGTAATAAGATTAAACTCGAACTTTCCACGAGGTTAAGCAGCGCGGAATATATGTTATGGATAGACCCGCTCGTTCCTTATTCCTTCAATAACGGTCAACTCGTCTATTCCGCGCCGAGCAATCACGTTTGCGTGACTTTGCTTGCCCATTACGCGCAACGCTTTATGGAAGTTATCGCGGACTTAAAACTGCAAGTTATGGACGTTTTGTTCGTACCTAAGGAAGAACTCGAAAGAATGGACGGCATTACCATTAAGGACGCCGAAGAGGTTCAACCCGCCGCGCCGAAAAAAATAAATACCTTTAAGTCTATTTATACTTTCGACAATTTCGTCGTTGCCGACAATAACAAAATGGCTTATTACTCCGCTTTTACCGTTGCGGAAAACCCGGGCGCGAAAGATGAACTCCTCGCCCTCAATCCCCTTTATATCTACGGCGGCGTAGGCTTAGGTAAAACCCACTTACTTCATGCGATAGGCAATTACCTTTATGAAAACAACCCTACTTTAGACGTCGTTTATACCACCGCGGAAAAAATAAGCAACGAATACTTCGCTTCTTTAAGTAAGTATACTACCGATAAAGATTCCTATCGTAAGTTCCGTCAAAAATACGCCAGTTGCGACGTGCTTATGGTCGACGACGTGCAGTTCATGCAAAAAAAAGGCGGTTTGCAAGAAGTTTTCTTCCATATTTTTAACGACCTTTACATTAACGGCAAACAAATCGTTCTTTCCAGCGACCGTCCGCCTAAGGAAATCAACGACATAGAGGACAGGCTCCGCTCGCGTTTCGAATGCGGTCTTATGACCGATATCTATACGCCGAGTTTGGACACGAGAATAAATATTATAAAAAAGAAACTCGAAGGCACCGGCAACCATCTCGGCGAGGACGTAATTTACTTCCTTGCGGAAACGGTAAACTCTAATATTCGAGAACTCGAAGGCGCGCTTTTGAAAGTTATAATGTTCGCTAACCTCACCCATCAAGAACCTACCCTCGAAGTCGCCAAAATCGCCGTTAAAGAGAAAGAGCAAGAAAAGACGGTGCAAGTAGACAGCGATAAGATAATTAACTTCGTAAGCGAATATTTCCGCGTACCCGCTACCGACATTCTCGGTAAGAAAAAAACGAAAGACATTGCGGAAGCGAGAATGATTGCCATTTATCTCGTTTGCGATATTCTCAACTTACCTCTCGTGAGCGTGGGACAAATCTTCGGCGGGCGCGATCATACCACTATAATCTACTCGCGCGACAAGATAGCGGCGCAAATACAAACCAATCCGACCACCGCGAAAGTCATCAAAGACATCAAGGCTGAGTTTAATTGTCAATAACTCTGAAAAGTGTTGAACGATTGTTAAGTAAGTGTGGATAACTTGTGGATAATCGTTCGGCTTAAGAATAAAGGGTTTTATATAAAAAAGAAAGTTCTTTAAGAAAATTAACCCTAAAAATTACTTATCCACAATATCCACAACGCTAATAATAATATTATTCTTTACTATATTATATATTGTATACAGGAGGACACCAATGAAATTTTATTGTAACGGCACCGACCTTGCGAACGCTACTAATATTGTAAGTAAGGCTCTCGCAGTCAATAAGAACATACCTATCTTGGAGGGTATAAAAATCAACGCTCACGGCAGAGAAATAACTTTAAGCGCTTATAATCAAGAAATTTATATAGAAAAAACTATTTCGGCTGAAATCAAACTCGAAGGAGAACTTGTCGTAAACGGTAAAATTTTTACCGACTTTGCCAACAAGATAAGCAACGTAGACAGAATAGAGATAGAAAAAGGATTAAACAATAAAATAAACTTCACTTTCGGCAAAAGCACGAGCGAAATTAACTATTACGAAATAAATAACTTCCCCGATATAGGAGATTTTAACGAAGAAATAAACATAAAACTCAAAGAAAAAGAACTAAAAGAACTCTTAGACAGAGCGATTTTCTGCGTAAGCCAAAACGATAACAGAATTTTACTTAAAAGTTGCTCGATAGAAGTTAAAGGAGACGAAGTGGAAGCCGTATGCTTAGACGGTTTCAGAGTGGGAATTTCCAAGAAGAAACCCGACTCGAAGAACGGCAAGTTCAAGGCTATAATTATAGGAAAAACCATTCAAGATATCATAAAAATCCTCGGCGACGGCGAAGATATCGTCACGGTAAGTAAGTTTAACAACATGGTAATTTTCGATTTAGGACATACCAAGATAAAAACCACCACTATCGAGGGCGATTTTTATAAGTACGAAAACAACATGCCTAAAACTATAAACACCACCGTGGTAATAAACAGAGAGGAACTCGAAGTTTGCCTTAACAGAGCGGGAATTATTTCGCGCGAACACTTCTACAACAACGTAGTGCTTAACTTCGGCGAAAATAACCTCAATATCTTAGCGGAAAGCGAAAAAGGTAAAGTAAACGAAAACATAGACTGTAAAGTAGAAGGCGAACCGGTAAAAATCGGCATAAACAACAAGTATATTTACGAGGCTGTTTCCAAAATCAAAGAAGATTACGTAAAAATAGAGATAGAAAACAACGTTCGCCCCATTATGGTAAGAAAAACCGACGGCGACGATTTCAGATGCATAATACTTCCGGTACGAATAGTATAAAATCATAAAAATGGCTGAAAAAAATTCCGAAAAAGGCGGTTTGGGAATACACTATACCGAACAAAATAACGAAGTTCGCTTTTACTATAACGATAATTTGATTTTTATCAATAGTAAGAGTATGCCGTTTATCGGAATAAAAATAGAAAAAAACAACGCGACGAAAGAATTATCTTTGATAAAGTTTGAGGCAAAAAAACTCGAAGATAATTCTTTTTTGTTGAGATTTTACGACGGCGAATACGAAGTTTTTTGTAAAATAAAGCAAATCAAAGAAAAAGTATCTTTTATCATAGAAAACAGACACGAATACAAAGAAGTTTTTATAACGCTTTATAAGGATAATAAGCAAAAAACTTACGGCTTGTGTTCGTATAAACCCAAAGCGCAGGAATTAACCAAAAAAGAGAAAATATTAAACATTTTTCGCCTTAAAAAGAAAGAAAATAAAGTTATTTACTTAGATAAAAAACTCTCCTTCTATATTAAAGAAAAGTACTTTTTCGAGAATCTTAATATCTCCCGCTATAATTGCATAATCAGCGATAACATATATATTTACGCGTGGCAAAAAACCTTAAAATTCAATCTCATATTCAATTCCAATATATACGTCGCAATTAACCAAGAGAATAAAAATACCGCTAAAATAGTTAAGTTTAACGAAGAAAAATACTTTTTTACACAAAAGAACATTAACGAAAAAAGATTAAAATTCTTAAAAAATCAATACGCTAAAAAATTCGGCGGAGTAATTATAAAAGAGGAAGATTATAACCTCGCCAATTTGATGATAGACCGCAATAAAACGAAAAAATTAAAAATTCGCATTTTATACACGATAACGCTATATAATAATAAAGGATTTTTCGAGGGCGAAGAACTTATAAAAGACGAAAACGGAATAGAAAAAATAAACTTTGACAATATGAACGCGCGAAGAAAGTTCGCGAATTTAATAAGAAAATACCTCGATATAAACGCCGACGGCTTATACTTCGACGGCAATATGAGCCGCTACGAAGCGACGATTATTAACAAAATGATTAAAAAAATCGTCGAAGAATACCCCGATGCAATCATATTCCATAGCACCATTTCCGAATCGAATAACGACTTCGGCTACTATATCATAAAAAAGAAAGATATTTATAAACGTTTCGACGAGTTTAAGAACTATTACCTTTACAGCGGAGAAAACAGAATCGGCTGCGAAGGTAAAGTAACAAATGTTACCAAAAACAATCTCCCGGTAAAAATCATAGATTTAGAATGATTTTCGCTTAATTTTCATTAAAAATAAACAAAATTAGCCTATAATAATAGCATTTTAATTCTAATTGTTCCACGTGGAACAATATTAAATAATTTTGTAAGTAAAAATAGCAATAATGCGCTAATTTCGAAAAAATAATATATTAAAAGAAAAAAAGAGAGAAAAAATACGATTTTTCCTTAAAAAATAGGGAAAAATATAAAATAAATTGCTTACCGTCAACGGCACTGTCTGCGGAAGCGTGTGACGCTTCACCCAATCTACGCGAACCGACAGTATTATTTAATAAGAATATAGCCGCACATAAACATTTATCTTAAAAAAAGAAAAATATTTAAGGTATAATACGAAAATACGAAAACGACGCTTTTTGTATTTTCCCCTTAGGGGGATACAGTAAGGGGGAACGCCTTACGAACTTAGATAATAAGCCGTAAGGTACGTAACGGCTTCCTTATTAGTCGGTACCAAGGGGGAAACAAATGGAATTACACAAAAAAAGAGGTCGCGATAACGACCGCTTTTGACTGGAATGTAATGCCCCCTTGCGACTGGTACCGATTATCAGCAAGGGGAAAGCCTTACGAACTTGATTGTAAGCCGTAAGGTACGTAACGGCTTCCTTGTAAGTCGGTGCTTCGGCGGTTAACAGTACGCATTAGCACAAAGGA
>CAKRAY010000034.1 GCA_934296355.1 uncultured Clostridia bacterium | reverse complement strand
CATTTGTTTCCCCCTTGGTACCGACTAATAAGGAAGCCGTTACGTACCTTACGGCTTGTTATCTAAGTTCGCAAGGCGTTCCCTCTTGCTGATAATCGGTGCCAGTCGTTCGGCGGGTACTTATAGCAGTCGGAAAGGCTTTTCCTTTGTGCTGATGCGTACTGTTAACCGCCGAAGCACCGACTTACAAGGAAGCCGTTACGTACCTTACGGCTTGTTATCTAAGTTCGCAAGACTTTCCCTCTTGCTCGATTTCCCTAAGGGGAAAATACAAAAAGCGTCGTTTTCGTATTTTCGTATTATACCGTTAACCTTTTTTGTTTTTTTTAGATAAAAACTCTTACGCGGATATATGCTTATAAAACAATAAGGTTTATTCGCGAAGTTGCGATGCAACGCGCGGGCGTTGCTGGGTGAAGCGTCACACGCTTCCGATGCAACGTGTGACGTTGCATCCAATTTACGCGAATAGGCGATATTCTTGTTTAAGCGTATAGCCGCGTATAAGTATGTTAGCGAAGCCTTGCCCCGGTCAGGGCGCCGAGGCTACGCTGACGCGTTTATGCGCTCTGTTTTTTCTTGATTTTGTAAAAACACTCGGTAAGCGCGACCATTATCAGCGCGAAGAGCATTACGTAGTACGGTAAAATCGACATGTTCGTATACTTAGCGATAACGCCGAAAAGCGGCGGCATAAACGTAGAACCGACGTAAGCGAAAGCCATTTGCATACCGATAACCGATTGGGAGTTTTCCTTCCCGAACGCGTCGGGCGTAGCGTGTATTATCGACGGATAGACGGGCGCGCACCCTAATCCCACGACTACGAAACCGACGAGCGCGACTACGTAATTTACCGGTAACGCAATGAGAATCGTGCCGATTAAAATGATTGCTAAACCTATTCTTATCATAAGTTTATCTCCCGCTTTTTCGGCAACGAACCCGCTAATCAGCCTTCCGGCGGTTATACCGATACAAAAAAGCGAGCCGAAAGTCGCGGCGCGTTCCGCGCTCAATCCCCTACATTCGGCAAGATAACTGCTCGCCCATACCATTGCGCTTTGTTCGAGCGCGCAGTAACACGAAAAACCGATTAACCAAAGCATTATGCCTTTAAGCGAAAAAACTTCCTTTAGGCTTAACGCTTTAAGCGGCGTTTCTTCTCTATCGCTCGAATCGACTTGTTTTTGCTTTTTCCATAACGGTACGGCAAGGAACAGTCCGACCGCGAGCGCGCACTGAATCAAACCTACTATTAAGTACCCGCCTTGCCATCCTCTGAACGAACGCAAAGCGTATGCCATGACGTACGGACTTATTATCGTACCCACGCCCCAAAAACAATGTAACCAACTCATGTGGCGCGACTTATAATGTAACGCCACGTAATTGTTCAAACTCGCGTCCACACCGCCCGCCCCTAAGCCGTAAGGCACGGTAAGAACGACCAAGTGCCAAAACGCCGTGGAAAAAGAAAAACCGATCATCGCCAGCGCGGTAAGCGACACGCTTATCGCCGTGTACAAACCCGTGCCGAGTTTTACGGTAATCTTTGCGGCGAACACGCTGGAAATTATGGTAAACACGGAAATAAGCATGGTTATTATTCCCGCATAAGAAATTCCCACGCCCAACTGCTCGTACATGGCGGGCCACCCCGAACCGAGTAACGAATCGGGTAAACCCAAACTTATGAACGCCACGTAAATAATTACGAGAAGTAACGAGTACATTTTTTTTTAACGAACCAACTCCTCGCTAAGACGGTCCATCTCTTCGTAGTTCGCCGGTTTCAACGCCGAGCGTATCGACACCACGGTTTCCGTAAACGCGATATTCTTAGATTGCTCGAAAGCTTTCTTTATCACCTTCGCGCACTGCGGCGCCCAAGAACCGTTTTCGATAATTCCTATCGTTCTGTTTCTGTATCCGCGCTCCGTAAGCGCGTCGAGGAAAGTCTTCATAAACGGGAAAACGTCGCCGTTGTAAGTGGTAGTAGCCAATACGATTTTACCGTAACGGAACGCGTCCTCCACGTTCTCCGCCATGTCGCTTCTCGCAAGGTCGCTTACGGTAACCTTCGGACAGCCGCGCTCGATAAGTCGCTTTTGGAGTTCTTTAACGGCAAGTTCGGTATGCCCGTAAACCGAAGTGTAGGCAATGAACACTCCCTCCGATTCCACGCCGTACGACGACCAAATATCGTATAGATTAAGGTAATATCCTAAGTCTTCGCTTAGAACCGGTCCGTGCAAAGGGCAAATTGTTTTTACTTCGTACGCGGAAACTTTCTTTAACGCCGCTTGCGCTTGTACGCCGTACTTGCCCACTATGCCGAAGTAGTATCTTCTTGCTTCGCACGCCCAATCCTCATCCGCGTCGAGCGCGCCGAATTTTCCGAACGCGTCCGCCGAAAAAAGCGTTTTATCCGTCGAGTCGTAAGTGAACATAACTTCCGGCCAATGCACCATCGGCGCGAATACGAACGTGAGTTCTCGCTTGCCTAAACTCAGCGTTTGTCCGTCGCTTACTTCCAGTCTGTTTTTGCCGAGGTCCGACGAGAAGAAGTTGTCTATTAAAGCGAACGTTTTCTTATTGCCCACGAGCGTAGCCGACGGGTATTTTTCTAAAAACGCGCATATGCAAGCGGAATGGTCCGGTTCCATGTGTTGCACGATTAAAAAGTCGGGTTGCCTCTCGCCCAAGCAAACGCTTAAATTGTTCAGCCACTCCGCCTCAAACCTCTTGTCTACGGTGTCTAATACTGCAATTTTATCGTCGATAATCACGTACGAATTGTACGCCATACCGTTAGGCACGACGAATTGCCCCTCGAAAAGGTCAACTTCATGGTCGTTAACGCCGATATACTTAATATTTTCGCTTATAAACATAAAAATCAGTCCTCGCTTTATTGTTTTTTTCACCGAAATTGTACCATACCCGCACGCGTTAAGTCAATAACTTTGAACAACGGCAACGGCATCGGAAGCGTGTGACGGCAACGTACGCACGTTGCATCGCAACTTCGCGAATAAACCTTATTCTTTGATAAGTATATACCCGCGAATAAAGTTTTATCTAAAAAAAGAGAGAAAGTTTACGGCAAAATACGAAATTGTGGAAATGACACTTTTGCAACGTACGCACGTTGCCGTCACACGCTTCCGTACGTTGCTTTATCGTCTTGCCATCCAAGTATAGGAGAGCGGGTCGTGTAGGTCGTTTTGCTGCTCAGTAACGGTTATTCCGTGCGTGCTGTCGTATAGCATAAAGCGGAAATCGTTTTGACCTGCGGCAAGCACTACTTGCCTACTCTCAAACACGTCCATACCTACGGAATACGAAGCGAGCGACGCGAATTTTTCGGATACGCCGCTAAGGTCTACTTGGCTATAATTCTTACCGCCGCCGTAAAACGCGATTGCGCCGTTAACGTAAGTTTTCCCTCCCTGCATCACTAAAAGCGAAGGGTTAGCTTTGTTATAAGACGTAAGTAGTTGTTTCAAATCTAAATTGATAAGACTTTTTAATTGCGCTAAATTGCCTTCTATAAGCGTATCGGAATTCAGATTGTCGATATTTTTCCAATCGTAGAAACGTACTTCCCCTTCCATTCTGAGCGCGGCGGGATAAGACGTACCCGCGACGTTCTTCCAACCGAGTTCGGAGAAATTCCACTTGTCGTTATAATCGAAGCCGTGCAGTACCACTCCCGCAAACTTGCTTTCCATACCTATCGAGAACAAACCCGCGTTAAAGAACGCGCAATCTCTCAGCGTGACGTCCGTCATGACGTAGTTATTGCAAAAATACTCGTCCTCCAAGTTGTTTTGTCCGACCTGATACGCAAAGCCGCTTGCGTTTAATAAGGCGGGTCCCGCATTTTCGTAGTCTTCGTCGGTCGGTTTGTGTTCTTGCAACTTCACGCCGTCCGCGGGCGGGTTCTTTTTCGATTGATTGGAACCGATTTTCAAAATGAACTCTCGCGCGCTTTCGAGAATGGAATTGTTTATCGTCGCGTTGATTTTGTATGCGGACGGATTGTTAATTAAATCTTGGTTGTTTTCCGCTTCCGCTCTTCCGAAAACTCTCACGACCGTTCTACCGTTATTGACTCGGCTGTACGACAAATTACATCTATCGCCGACAATTTCCAAAACGGTGCCGCATTTATCGAGTTTGCCGAGATTGTAAGTCTTCACGCCGTCTTTTTCTTCGACGAGCGACTCGTCCTTACAACCTTTGAGTTCTACGTTGTCGATATTAATTCCGTCTTTCTTTACGATAAAGACAACGTTGTCTTGCGCCTTGACTCTGGCGTTTTCCGCCGACGAAAGGTTGTAACTCAATCTGACGATATCGAGCGGTCCGTCGAATATACGGTATTGATTGTAATCGTAACAGCGAGTGACGTATTCGCCGCAAATCGTATAGCCGTTACCGTACACGGACGCGGTAAACTCCACGCAGTATCTTATAAACGCGTCTTCGGGTTTTCCGTTATCCTTATAATAAAAGTAGTCGGCGGTGGTGCGCATTTTCGTCGTACATTTTTCCAAATACGCTCTGTAATCGTCGAAATCTTTTTCTCCGATACGCGGCGCAAGCATAACGTCGGAAGTAAGCACGGTTTCTTTGCCTTGTTTCGACGCGTACATAAGCGAGTCGTAATCTTTTACGCTGACCGCGTCTTTACGACAAACTACGGTAAACTCCGCCAAAACCGGGCTTGTCAAACCGAGTTTTTCGTTATACGCGCTCTCCGCGCGTATCGTGACTTCGCCCGAAGAAAGAATTCTCAGTTTACCGTTTTCTACGACGACAATTTCTTCGTCGGAACTCGACCACTTTATTCTTTCGCTCGCGTTATCGATTATCTGAGTCTTTTTATTCGAAGACAAACTTCCGCTCAAAGAAAATTCGTATACGTTTTCCGCCACGCCGCTTGCAGTTTCGTTAACGTTGTTGCCCGCTATAACGAGTTCGTTCTTTAAGCCGCGTTTTTTATCGTTAAAGCCGACGGATACGTACGAATCTACCACATGCACCGTCATAGGCTCGACTTCGACGTCTAATTCTCTGCCTTTCGAGTCGTACAACTTACACGATACTTCCGCCGAACCTTCGCTCTCCGCGCTCGCCACGCCTCCCTTAAAACGCAAAACGTCGGGGTCGGAAGAACTAAACACCGCGAAATATTTGTCGCCTTCTCCCGTTTCCGTGCGAATTCCGAACACAATGTTGCCGGTATTGACGCTGAAATAATCGTTAACGTAAGAAACTCTCACTTTATTACTGTAAATCGCCGCGTTCTTGACGTAAACTTCCGCCACGGCGGTTCCGTTTAATTTGACGGTCAAAACGTAAATTTTATTTTCCGCCGCCGAATCGGAAAGCGTAATCGTCATTTTTACGGTATCGTCGTCTTGCCGGTCAAAATCTACGTTTTCTATTCCGCTCGGGTCGTTGCATTCGTAAGTTATCTCGCCATTTAAGAAGTCTTGTTGCGTACTATCGAAACTGAATTCCGTTTCGTAAACGTCCGTCGTCGCGCAATGAAGGGTGTTATTACCGGCAAAACTTACGCCGACCGCCGTGTTCGCGCGGCTCACTTCGAGCGTCAGTTTCGCTTCGTGCGTATAATCGCTGACTTTTCCGCTCTCGGCGTCGATTTTTATTCCGGGAATTCTCACGTCCAAAACGGCGTTGCCTTTGGCGCGCGCTTTTACCGCGCCGCTCGACGGGTCGAACGAGAGTTTTAACGGGTTATCCACTTTGGTTTCGGGAACGTATTTCGCGTTTTCGGGATAAACGCCTAAATAGGTTTTTAGGTTCTCTTCCTTGCCTTCGGTAATGACGAAACGTCCGTCGCCCTTGACTTTCAAGTCGTACACGCTTTCCGACGTGTAAGTGATTTGTATCGAGTCGCTTCGCGAACCCGCCATCGCCACGATTTGCACGGTGCCTTCGCTTAGCGGTCTGACCACGCCGTTTTCGTCTATAACGACTTCGGCTTTAACTTTTCCTTCGACTTCTCTGACGTCGAACTTGACGTCCTTATGCGTGGCGTCTTGCGGCTCGACGACGGTTTCTATTTTATATGAGTTGTCGTACTCGCCGTTTGCGTTTTTGGCGTCTATTTCTATATGCAGATTTTCGTCGCCCAAAATGGTTATCGACGATACGGGAACGTCGACGAGTATCTCCGTCACGTTAACTACCGTCGAAGTAGTGATTATAAGTAAAAGCGGTATTACCATCAATAGGATAACTACCCTCGCGCCGGTTTTATTCACCTCTTTCGCCCTCCGTATAGTAGTCTTTTTGCAATCCTTTCATAAAGTACACTGCGGAAATGACCGCGTATACGACAATAAACAACGTAATGAACCCGACGGAAGCAAGCGTCGCCCAAACCGCCTCGGTAAGGAACGACAAAATCGCGTTGAGCGCAACCGCTCCGCCGCCCGCTATCAGCGACGTAACCAAGCCCAAAAGCATCAAAGTCGACGTGCTGCCGTTAAGTTCCACCGTCTCTCCGCGCTTAGGGAAAGTCGGATTTTTCATATCTTTACGCGTAGCGAACGCGATTTCCGCTACGGACAATATCACACCCATGAGGAAAGCGAACACCGCTTGCCACGGCGAGAGGAATTCCGCTATAAGCAATGTTACGCTGCACGCAAGCGAAGATATTACCGATACGATACCGCAAAAAACGAGTTTCGCCGTCATATAGTCTTTACATCTTATCGGCATGGTTTTTATCATGGCGTACATACCGCCGTCGCGACTTACGTTCGACGCGCAAAACGTATTCGTTAAAATTCCGAACGTGGATATGACGAACATGGCGAGTTCGAAGTCGCAGTTATAGAAAGTAAGCGTAGACATAAGCGAACGCAATAGGTTCACGCATACGTAAACCATAAACGGTAAAGTAACTGCGGTCGCAAAATATTGGAACGCGTACGAAGGCGTACGCAATACCGTCACGAATTCCTTATAAAGTAAAGTTCCCACAACGCTTCTCGCCTTAAACTTACGCGCTTTGAATTTATATTTTCGGGTTCCTTCAAGCCTCTTTTGGATAACCCTATCGTAAATAACTTTGATTAAAAGCAGCGAAGCCGCCAGTCCGAAAACGCTTATTCCCAGCAAGATTCCCACGTTCATACCGACGTTTTTCGTTATTAAAATATCGGCAAAGAATTTACCGGGATACAGTTTCTCGCAGACCTCGTGAATGGAGTTTATCGTAACCAAATCGAAAGCGTTACGTATTTCTCCGGTCCTAAGTAAGTCGGTAAGAATGGCGAGGAACTTACTGTACAGCCAAAAGCCTACGCCGATTACCGCAACGTAGATGATGAGTTTTACGATAAACTTATCTTCCACCGCGCGCATAAACGCAATGAACGGTATCGAAAAAACGGCGGCTACCGAACACGACATCAAAGGTAAGAGTATCATGGTCATTATCGAAAGCAAATAAAACGCCGCCCCGCCTATTTGCGTAGAGGCGATATCGGTGACGATCGCTATGGGCAAAATAATAAGTATCGAAGAAAACAGTTGCGACAAATAAATTTTTATAAACTTATAAGCGAATATCTCTCGCGCGCCTATCGGCTGATAGATAAGCACGTCCATATCTTTACTGCTCGAAAGAGCGTTGTAGATACTTCTTACGCCCACGACGATATCCGCGAGGAAAACCGCCATATACGCTATGGTCAGTATTTCTTCTATTCTCAAAATCTCGTTGCTCGGCTCGCCGAAAATCGAGCCGAAATACATAGACGCGAAACTCTTAAAAACGTAGATGAACGCGCCGAAAATTACCGCCGTCAACACCAGTCCGGATACGGTGTTGAGTATGCCGAACTTCTTATTCTTCTTTCTGAAAGAATAAGCGAATTCGAACATATCTTTTTTGAAAAGGTTTTTTATGTGTCTCATTATTCCTCGAATTGTTTAATAAATGCTTCTTCGAGGCTCACGCCGTCGCTGTTTTGCAAAAACTCTTTGATGTCTATGCTTTCCACAAGTCTGCCGTTGTTTATAATGTACGCTCTGTCGCACGTCTTTTCTATAGCGTCGAGGTTATGCGAACTGTATAAAACGGCGTTGCCTTGGTCTTTGTAAGTCTTCATATAATCTCTTAACGCTTTCGCCGTTTGCGGGTCGAGTCCGGTAAGAGGTTCGTCGAGCAACCAAAGTTTCGGTCTGTGTATAAGCGAAGCCATAAGGCATATCTTTTGACGCATACCGTGCGAATACGAAGATATCATATTGTTAATCGCTCCGCCGAGTTTGAAAATTTCTTGCATTTCCTCTATGCGCACAATTCTGTCTTTCATCGGCGTGCCGTGTATATCCGCGATAAAGTTTACGTACTCGATACCCGTCATTTTGTCGAACATCGCTCTGTCGTCGGGAACGTAGCCTAAATTCATTTTCGCCTTAACGGGTTCCGTCCTCACGTTATTGCCGCAAATCTCTATCGTTCCTTTATCGAAAGGAAAATAACCGGTCAAACATTTAATCGTGGTAGATTTTCCCGCGCCGTTCTTGCCGAGCAATCCTACGATTTCTCCCGCATAACACTTTATGTTGATGTCTTTAATCGTGTAATCGGCGGTCTTTGCGTACTTTTTGTACAAACCTTCGATTTTTACTATTTCCGTCCTAAGTTCTTCCATTTTTCTTGTATACTCCCGAGTTTTTCCGAATTTCTTGCCGATCTCGCACGCGCGCGTACGTATTCCGCCGCTTAAACGGCTGCCTTGATCAAATTATTATGTAAAAAATTAACGTGAAAATAGCGATTTCGCTAAAAAATCAATTCAAAAAGGCAGGTACGATATCGAAAACGGTAACTACGAAATTCGGCTTTCGATACTCTCCGAATTTTTTCAACACGCGGCGTTTCCCCGACCTTTTTTCCTGCTTTTTGATAAGCACGCGACAAGCGCGAGCGCCCGATAAACGGTTGTACGCCAATTTTACTCCCAACGAAGAAAGCACGAACAAAAACGCAAAAAATTCCCAAACGAGTCCGCCGGTATATCTGAAAAATTCCGCATTGAAAAATACTCCGTCTTTAGCGAACGTTTCCGCTATGGCGTTAGCGTACTGTCCGAATAAGATGACGAGCGCGATCATAAAAAACCTGATTACGCCTTCTACAACGAGTAAAACGTCGAATATAAAAGTTTTTAACGATTTTTTGCTGTTCATCGGCTCCTATACTTCCGTATATTCCTATATATTCCTATCCCCTTATCTACATCAATATTATTATAATTATTATACGTAATACGATATTTATCATAATATCATATATGAAGAAATAATGCAAGCGTTAGAAATCGTAACGAAATCGGCGCGCTCCGCTCGCCCGTAAATCGTATGCGTTTTCGCAAAAAAAAGACTTTTTTAGAACAGCAAACTTCCATTAGTCTTTACATAAATTAAGTTAAATAATTCAAAAAAAAGGTTTTCGGATTGTCAAGCTCGATATTATTCAAAAAGAACGAATACTCTAATGATTCGCGATAAAAAGAATCAGTCGTCAAAGTCGTCGAAAAGTTCCGGCGCTTCTTTTCTTATTCTGTAATACACCAATGCGAGTTCGCTTTTATGCCCTTGCCCGCCGCCTTGCGTAAAATATCCTCTATCGGCGCAATATTTGGCTCTTTTATAATCGCCCACGTCGCAATAAGCCGCCGCCAAAGACGTCAACAACGGCACGGACGAAGCAAATTGCTGAAAAATGCTCTTATTGTTCATCCAAAAATCAATGGCTTTTTGGGACTGCCCTATCCTCCTGTAACAACTCGTTGCGATAGGAAAAACGACCTTAAAATAATTAAACGAATCGTAAAATTTTTCTGCGCCGTAATTTATGATGTTCAAACATTCTTGAAAAACTTCCGCTTTTTTCAGTTCTATTATTAGCGAAATTAAATCTTTTTCGCAAAGTTCTTTATAATCTACGCGCCTAAAATACTCCGCCAAAACTCGATTGGCGCACTCTTTGGATACTTCGATATACGACGAATCGTATAAAACGCCGTTTTGATAATAATAATTTTCGCCTTCAAAAACGATTTTTTCCATTCCATTCTCCTCATTTCTTCGTCCAACGGTTCTTTTATAATACTTAAATATCACTCTCCACTTTTATTATAACGCGAGTTGAAATATTATCAAGTACTTTATGCGTCATAAACTACACACCTTTAACTTACTGCAAAAATTTGACAATTTTACAAGGTAAAACCACCTAAGAATAAAGAGAAATACTTTGAACTCGCAAAACGGCTTAGCGTAACGCAAACCGCATTTTAAGGCGCCCGTTATCTTTTAATCGGATGCCCGTACGACTCAAAAACGATCTATTTAATAGAAGCAACGCACGGTTCAAATATTCTTATCCGATAAATTCCGAGAATATTTCATTTTTTATCCATCATATTTCAATAGAATAAAATCGATATATAACAACCCCTATCCTCGCCGCCCTATATACCGGGAAAAGCGCGAATAGGGTTAACCATTCGGAAAAAACTATTTTTTAACGTTATTCTTCCTGAAAGACGTAAGAACCGATTAAATTATAAACTATCAGTTGCTTTTTATTTTCGTCGATGTAAATAAAACTGCTTGTTTTTTCCCACGGATCATCGTAAGAATTGTATTGCTTTATTCCGTCGACTGTCTTTTTATAGTATAAATAGCCTTCGGTATGCAACGTTCCGGAACGGAACAACCCGGTAGTAGGAGAAACGTCCGTTCCCTCGTATGTATACGCTCCGTCGCCGTAATTGTCAAACTCTATTAAAAAGTAAGAACCGTTTCCCTCGCCGTTTCCTCGATATACGTATTTTTTTACGTTTTTCGTCGTCGCGTTTCCGAAACCGTTACACATAATTAACATAAACGGAAGCATAAAAATTAAAACAAGCGCGCTAATCGACGCTATTAACGCTATTTTCTTTTTGCGTTCTTTTTCGTTCCCGCTAACCGCTTCGCCTTTTTCTTCCGCAACTTCGGTTTTTGGCAATTCGCTTCCGCAATTTGCGCAAAACTTATTTGAGTCTTCGTTCATAAATCCACATTTTTGACAACTTTTCATAAAAATCTCCTTTTTATTTTAATATACTAAATCGTCTGTCTGTTTTATGGGATAATAAGACTTTGTTAAAAAAAATTACCCTCAACCCCTTGCGCGTTTCACGTTCATGTGTTATAGTTACAGCGTGAAAGATTGCTCGAAAGAACATTTTTGCGACCCAATATTATGAATTGAGAGGATAATATGACAACCGAAAATTATAATGAAAGAGCCGAAGAACTCAAAAACAAATGGAAAGCGCAAAAAGATTCCGCGCAAATATATACGCCGGGAGAAAACGCGCAATCAAATAATTTCATTTTCGACGGAATAGCCGACCCGAACGAATGGTATAAACAAGATATTCGCCCTCTTTTCATTCTAAAAGAAGCATATAATATTGAACTCAACGAAGACGAATGGAACGAAGTAACATGGTTCTTATCCGAAAAGTCTCAAGAAGAAAAAATAAAAAATAAAACGTGGCAAACGCTATGTCGGTGGTCGTCATATATTTTCAGTCAAAACTACGACGCCGAAACAATATGGGGAAACGAATATCTGAAAAAAATCGCCCTTATAAATATAAAAAAATACGGTGGACAGAAGACGTCAAACGATAGCGATTTGAAAAAACATGCCGAGAAGCATGCCGACCTAATAGTCGAACAAATTGAACTTATAAAGCCGACGATTATTATATGCGGCTACACCGGATGGTTAATGGATATAGTTTGGCAAAAGGAATTCGGAAGAATAATACGTGAGAACAAAAGAAACGGTAGAGTATACGATATCGACATCCCCGAATATAAGAAAATAACGTTAATCGATTTTTGGCACCCCGCCTCTCGAAATAATCACCAAGAAGACTTTACCGCGGATATCGACGCCGCAATGGGAAGATTGCCTTCTCACATCCGCAGTAACGAAGAACCGCAAAACGAGGGCGAACTCAACGAATGTAACTAACGAAAATGCGGCTTAATTATCCGTAGATCATAACGCAATATTGTTTTATTGCGACAATTTTGGTACAATAAATATGTTATTAAAATAAATGTGGAAAGGTTTGCTCGTAAAGAGTTTTTTCACGAACTATTTCATTACTGCGGAGGGAGCATGGATACTTTTGAACCTAAAAAAGCGGCGCTAATACGTATTTTACAAATTTTGCAACAAGAAACGGATACAGATCATCCGTTGAAACATAACGAGATTGTCGATTTGCTGGACAAAAAATACGGTTTGACCGTAGAGCGAAAGGCGATCGGTCGAAACATTTCTTTGCTGAACGAAATG
>CAKRAY010000033.1 GCA_934296355.1 uncultured Clostridia bacterium | reverse complement strand
CATACTCGATTTGTAAAGAACTTCTCTTACGTCCGCTTCTACGCCTTGTATATCGACGGTTATTTCCCTTTCTATCGATTTGTTTTCCAGCGAATACTCCGCGTCCCCGATAATTATTTTTTGAAGTTTGCCGAATTCTCCGCTCTTTTCAAACGTGACTTTGAGATTCTCGTTTTTTACCGGCGTTTTATCCGCTTTTAACGCATAGTATTCCGTCGCCGTGCCGTTTGCCGCGTCGATATCGTAGTGATGATAAATATAGTCGGCGAAATTGGCGTTCGGCTTTAGAATCCTTGCGTAAAAGTGTCCGTCATAATCGTAAGTACCGTAAGAAAAAACGGGCAACTCGGGATACAATTCCTTCACGTAAGATAAATCCGTCGCGCCGCTTACTTTTTCATACTCAATCTCATACGCGTCTTGAATTTTATTTGCTTGATACCAATGCGAGCCGAGCGTTACCTTTTCCTTGGAATCAACGTTTAACGTAGTAGGCTTTTCTCCGACTTTCGTATTATATCGTATGGATATTACGTTTGTGTTCTTTACGTAAGTTAAATTTATCTCCTTGCAATTCAACGGTTCATATTTGCTTTTGAAAACATAATAACCCTTTTCTTCTCCGGTAACTACAAGGTACGCTTCTATCTCGGAATCGGCGATTTTATCAACCTTGTCTTTTTCGTATACCGTCACGGTGTCTACCGTCAACTTGTACGTTCCGACGACGTTCTCCAATTTTTCAGGAGTGCAGCCGAATAAAACGCTCGATATCGCGATACAAAACAAAGATACGATAAATAATATTTTACGTCCCATTTTTACCTCTCAATTTTATGAACCAAACGCGTTTTTTATAACCTAAACAATACGATATTATTATATAAGATGATAAAAAGTATGTCAACTCTCGTTTTTTCTACAATATAATAGCGAAAGTCGAATCTTGGGAATCTTATCGTTTTTACATCAAATAAAAAGCAAATGTATACGCCTTAAATCAACAATTTAACACATACCCCATAGCGTTTAGGCGTCTATAAAGAAGCCGTTAAGATAACGGTACCGGTAGCAAAGGGGCAACGCGCGCACGTTGCTGTCACACGTTACTATTGTGTTTTTCTAAAATATGCTTTATAATGTATAATGTTATGACAGATTATAAAAAGTTAAAAGAGATGCTTATTGAAAAAGGCGCGTCGTTCGTCGGGTTCTCTTCGGTAAAGGGAATACCCGAAGCCGGCGAATATTCGGGCGCGATTACCATAGGAATAAAACTTCTCGATTCTTATTTCGAAGAAGTAAAAAAGGACTCCGCGCCCACTTACGAATACTTTCATCACTATCGAACGGTAAACTTCGCGCTCGACCAACTCGCGCTTTTCGCTTCGCTGCGCTTAGAAAAGGAAGGACATAAAGTAAAAATGATACCCGCGAGCCAATCGTCGGTAACCGACCCGTACAAAGGCGCGTTCCCACACAAAACCGCCGCATATCGCTCCAATAACGGGTTTATCGGTAAAAACGCCCTTTTCATTCACTACGACTACGGCAGTAAAGTAAGGCTCGCTACCGTGCTTGTAGACGAAGAACTTACTCCCGACGTGGAAAAACGCAACGTTTCTTGCGGTAAATGCCGTATTTGCGTGGACGCTTGCCCCGCGCAAGCCATTACTGGCAACGATTTTTACGAGGGTTGCGAAAGAAGTCATATTTTCGACGCGAAAAAATGCTCCGACCATATGAAAAACGCCTATAAACATATAGGCAGAGGTTCGGTTTGCGGTATTTGTATTGCGAAATGTCCGTTTAATAGAATTAAATAGAAGATTTTTGCATGTTTACGATCGTAAATCGTGCAACGCTTTCATCAGATTTATAGTGTTGAGTTTATACTCGAAATAACTTTGTTTTCTTCTTTGCTTGACCGAATTGTTATACTCGATACGGTCGTTGAGGGCTTTTTCCGCATCTTTTTCACGATAAATAAAGTCGGTCAATACGATTGCTTCGTCGCGTTTTACGTCGAGTATGCCGCCGGTCGTTACCCACCTTTCTTTACCCTTGCCGTCGTTAATAGTGACGATTCCCGCGCTGAGGATAATCACGCTCGGTTCGTAATCGGCAAGCACGCAATAGTTCCCGTCCGCGGTCGGAACGGTCAACGAATAGGTTTCGCCCTTAAAATGCACGTCGTACGGCGTTATGAATCGAACCGAATATTTTTTCATTCCTTTTGCCCGTATCCTTTCAAATCGGTAATGTCGCCGATAAAGAAGAATTCGTTTTCGTTTATATCGTCGGTTTTTCCGTCGAGTATCTCGTTACAAGAGAAAATCGTACGTTTTAGCGGAACGTATTTTCCTTCCATACCCGTGAATACCGTAGCCACGCTGAACGGCTGACTGAAAAATCTTATCAGTTTTCTCGCTCTTTGCACGAGAATCTTGTCTTCGGGTTTCAATTCGTCCATACCGAGTATGGCGATGGTATCTTGCAAGTCGTTATATCTTTGTAACGTTTCCGTAACTCTTCTCGCGGTGCGATAATGCTCTTCGCCTACAACTGACGGCTCCAATATCGCGCTCGACGAAGCCAAGGGGTCGACCGCGGGGTAAATACCTTGTTCGACGATTTTTCTCGAAAGAACGGTAGTCGCGTCAAGGTGTGAGAAAAGCGTACTCGGCGCGGGGTCGGTAAGGTCGTCCGCGGGAACGTACACCGCTTGAATGGACGTTATCGAACCTTTGTCCGTGCTGGAAATTCTCTCTTCGAGTTGACCGAGTTCGGTCGCCAAAGTCGGTTGATAACCTACCGCGCTCGGCATTCTGCCGAGAAGCGCGCTGATTTCGCTACCCGCTTGTATATAACGGAATATATTGTCTATAAACAAAAGTACGTCTTGGTCGTTACGCGAGTGGTCGCGGAAATACTCCGCAACGGTAAGTCCCGTGAACGCCGCGCACATTCTCGCGCCGGGCGATTCGTTCATTTGTCCGAAAACGAGCGAAGTGTGTTTAAGAACGCCGCTTTCTTCCATTTCTCGTATCATCTCGAAGCCTTCTCTGCTTCTTTCGCCTACGCCGGTAAACACCGAGTATCCGCCGTGTTTCGTCGCGATGTTGTAGATAAGTTCCAGAATAAGTACGGTTTTACCCACGCCCGCGCCGCCGAACAAGCCGATTTTACCGCCCTTTGCGTAAGGCGTCAAAAGGTCGATGACCTTAATTCCCGTTTCGAAGATTTCCGTACGCGGATTTTGCTCGGTAAGCGAAGGAGCCTCTTTATAAATCGGCTCTCTTTCTCCGTCAATGTTTCCTTTTCCGTCTATCGGCTCTCCGAGCGCATTCATAACTCGTCCCAAAGTATTCGCGCCGACGTGTACACTGAGCGGCGCGCCGGTGGTACGCACGACGTGTCCTCTTTCCAGTCCGTCCGTAGAATCGAGCGCGATACACCTTACCACGCCCTTACTTCTATGCATTTTCACTTCCATTCTGACGTTGCGACCGGAACCGTCGCAAATAAGCAATTCGTTTTGCGCCGGAAGCCTGTCGTCGAAACTTACGTCTACGACGGAACCGATGATTTGCAATATTTTTCCTTCCAAAACTTTGTTCATACGAATCTTCCTTGTTTACTTATGGCTGCGTCTATAAGCTCGTTCGTTATACTCTCTTGTCTTACTCTGTTGTATTTCACCACTAACTCTTCGGAAAGTTCCGCTCCGTTGTTGGTCGCTTGCTGCATCGCGATCATTCTCTTATAGTGGACCGCGCAAAAAGCGTTGCACGTCGCGTAGTAAATCTTCGTCCACAAATATTCGTTTAGGATACTTTCAAGCGATTTCGGGTTAGCCAAACTGTGCTTATCTATGTTTTTATCACTCTCGTACGAGAGCGGTAAAAGCGTTTCTTCGTGCGGAGTCTGGTCGGCGGTTTTTTCTCCTACTAAGGTATAAATAATCTTTACCGCGCCCACTTTCCCGTCCTTATAGAGGGCGATGATCTCTTCCGCGATATTCTTGGCGTCCTCGGTAAAGGGGTGGTGCATCGCTTCTATATGCGCGCTGCTTGTCTTTATGCCTTTCTTCTTAAAGAACTCTCTCGTCACGTGTCCTACGGCAAATATTTTGTCGTCCGCGCCGAGCGCGCCTATCGTTTCCGCGGCGTACGCAAGCACGGCGTTATTGTAATCTCCGCACAAACCTTTATCGTCCGCCACAACGAAGTAATAGACGTTTTGCGCGCCGTTCGGCTTGCAAAGAACCGAATCGCACTTGCCCATTTTATACAAAGCGGTTTCGAGTTGCGTTCTGAAATACCGGCAACCTTCCAAGTTTTTTTGCGCGCGGGTAATCTTCGCGGTGGCGATAAGTTGCATCGCGCGAGTGATTTTTACCGTTTCGTTAGCCGCGTTTATACGGTGCTTGATATCCGAGCCTATCATTTTTTGTTCGTTTTAATTAAATACTCTTCTATGGCGGCGCCGAGAGCCTCGGCGGTTTCGTCGGTCAATTTTTCGGTAGAACGTATCTCTTCTACTATCGCGCCGTGTTCTTTATGTACGAACTCGAGTATTTCGTTCATGACTTTGTTGACGAGTTTTACTTCTACGTTTTTAAGCATATTGTTCATCATCGCGTAAAGCGTAACGACCGTATCTACCATATCCACGGGGTTGTACTGAGGTTGTTTCAAGACTTCGGTAAGGCGTTCGCCCTTGGCGATAATCGCTTTCGTCGCCGCGTCGATATCCGAACCGAAACGCGAGAACATTACCATTTCTCTGAAGTGCGCCAAGTCAAGACGAGTTTTACCGCTGATTTTTCGCATCGCGCCCACTTGCGCCGCGCCGCCCACACGGGATACCGACAAGCCCACGTTAATCGCGGGGCGTATTCCGGCGTGGAACAAATCGTCTTCGAGATATATTTGTCCGTCGGTAATGGATATCACGTTAGTGGGAATATAGGAAGATATATCGCCGCCGAGCGTTTCTATGATAGGCAAGGCGGTAAGACTGCCGCCGCCCGCTTTTTTAGAAAGTTTCGCGCTTCTTTCCAGCAATCTCGAATGGACGTAGAAAATATCGCCCGGATACGCTTCTCTTCCCGAAGGACGTTTCAGAAGAAGGGAAATCGTACGGTACGCGACCGCGTGCTTGGATAAATCGTCGTACACAACCAAGGCGTCTTTGCCCTTGTACATAAAATATTCCGCCATTGCGGTGCCGGTATACGGAGCCAAGTACTGCAAAGGAGCGCTTTGTCCCGCCGTGGAAGCCACGACTATGGTATATTCCATCGCGCCGTTATCTCTTAAACTCTTAATTACCTTAGCGACGGTAGAGGCTTTTTGCCCTATCGCCACATAAACGCAAATTACGTTTTTACCCTTTTGGTTAAGTATAGTGTCGAGCGCGATAGCCGTCTTGCCGGTTTGTCTGTTGCCTATGATGAGTTCTCTTTGCCCCTTGCCGATAGGTATCATGCTGTCGATTGCCTTTATTCCGGTATAAAGCGGTTCGCTGACCTTATCTCTATCCATTATTTCCGGCGCGGGAACTTCAACGTTACGATACGTTTCGAAAATCGGTTCGTCTCCGCCGTCGAGCGGTTCTCCGAGCGGGTTTATCACTCTGCCGAGAAAGTTCTCGCCTACGGGAACGCTTACGACCTTACCCGTGGAATAAGCCGCGTCGCCCGCGGATACTTGTCCGCCGGTCAATACGATCGCGCCTACCGTTTTTTCTTCCAAGTTAAGGGCGAGCGCGTATCCGCCGTCCGAAAGCCTGATAAGTTCGTTGCTTTTTACGTTAGGCAAACCCTCGACGGTAATTACGCCGTCGTTGGAGGCTATTACCAATCCGGCGTCGTAAACGTCCGAATTGCGCTTATAATTCTTGAATGCTTCGAAAACGTTGCCGCTTACAAAAGTGCCTGCCATCGTTACCTATTTCCCTTTGACGTTCTTTTTTAATCTTTCGAGTTGTCCCGAAACGCTACCGTCGAAAACTCTCAAGCCGTCGAATATTTTTATACCGCCGATTAACGAATAGTCGACCAAATATTCTACGGTAAATTCTCCGTATTTAACGGTAAACTTCTTGTTCAGCGAGGCTTTTTCCCGGTCGGTTAAAGGCTTCGCCGTAGTCACGGTGAGTTTAATCATGTTTCTCCCATTCATTAAGCGTTTCTTCGATTATCGCCGCGTTGTCTTCCGCCGTAATGTTCCTTTCGAGAATATTCCCGGCAAGTTCGATCGCCATATCGATAACTTCGCCTTTTGCCGAGGCGATAATCGTTTTCTTTTCGTTTTCCGCTTCTTTCTTCGCTTCCGCGACGATTTCTTCCGCGCGCTTATCGGCGGCGACTAAGACTTCTTTCGCTTTCGCTTTGATTTCGTCTGCGCTCGTTTCCGCTTCGGCAAGTTTCTTTCCCGCTTGCTCGTTCGCTTCAGTCATACGCGCTTCGTAGTCTTTTTCGGCGTCTTCCGTCACTTTTTGCGCGTTTTTCGCCGCGTTAACGCCCTCTTCTATCTCCTTTTGTCTTTTTGCCATAAACTTCTTAACGGGTTTGAACAGTAAAAAAGTCAGTCCCAAAAAGAGTATGAGAAAGTTGGCGAGAAACAACAATAGTTTTTGCCAACTAAGCCCGAGCGTATCGAGTATATTGGCTAATAATAATTCGGTCATTTCATCTCCTAAACAATCTTTTACATTACGATTACGAGCAACGCTACGATAAGAGCGTAAATGATAGCCGTTTCTATAAATACCAAACCGAGTATCATCGCGGATCTGATTTTTCCGTCAGCCTCGGGTTGTCTCGCTATTCCGTCGATCGCTTTGCCGATAACGAACATCATCGCAATCGCGCCGGCTCCGCCGACTACCGCTATCGCAATCGCGGCTCCAAGCGCCGCCATCCCTTCAACTGCCAACAAACTTAACATTTCTTGTGTCCTCCTATATTACGCTTTTTTTACTTGTAATAAAGTTTTTTTGGTCTTTTTTTTCTTGTTCTTTACAGGGCGCGTTTCTGCCGCCTCGCCGTAAAACATCGAGGTAAGCAAAGTAAGAACGTACGTTTGTACGATCGCGTGCATTAAGGTAAACATTAACGCTACGAAAATAGGTACTACCACGGTATACGAAAGGAACGCGAACACCGCGTAAACGAGTTCGGTAACCAGCACTCCGCCGATAATCGCGCCGAACAGACGGAAACTCATACTGAGCGGCAAAGAAAAGTCTTTCAACACGCCGAGTCCGCCTTTTACTTTATTGAAATAAATACCGCCGCCCATTATGACGCCGTAAGAAAGCACGCCCATAACCAAGCACGAATTGAGGTCGCCCATAACCGCGCGGAATCCGAAAAGTTCTATAAGCGTGCCGAAGAATATATACATTCCCGCCGAAAAAATGTACGCGCCCACGAACCCGTTATGCTCCGGACTGTTCGTTTTCGCCATATTGTCGAAAAGGCCGACAAGCGTTTCTAACGCGAGTTGAAACTTACCCGGAACTTTCTTGAATCTCGGTATAACGAAAATGCGTACGATAAGCGCGAACAAAAGCAAAACCGCCGTTACGATAACCGCGGATATCAGCGACGGACTTATTTTAAGTCCGAAAAAATCGATGTCCTCCGGGAAAAGCGATTCGTGCATCATTTCGCTCGCGTTCTTTTCTGCCATCAGTAATCCAAACATTTTTTCCTTACGCCTCTTACATCAAACGCCACGAACGTTCGAATTAAATATAGTTTTATTTTTATCAAAATATTATAACACTCGCTTTGCCTTTTGTCAACCGTGAACCATTTCGTGAAAACCGCCCGCATAAATCTCTTAATCTTCGCTGAAAGGGATAATTTTCTATTTCGCTTTTAGTTAATATATGATATAATATTCTCAAATGAAAAAAAATGCCGCTGTTTTGCTCATCGCTTCGATTACGATCTTGCTTGCGCTTACATTATGCGCTTGCTCGGATTCGTATTATCTTTCTTTCGAAGAATCAAAGTACACCATTAACGTAAACGGGTCTTTCTCCCCCGTAGTTAAAGCGCGCGGCAAAGTAAGCGACGATTACACGCTTATTTCGGAAAACTCCACCATTGCCAAAGTCGAAGGACATGAAGTAATCGGCTTAAAAAAAGGCGTTACCGTCCTCGTCGCTTCGCAAGGCAAAAAACAAGCGAAAACGACTTTGTACGTTACCGACGGCAGTTCTTCTACCGAAACTCCCGTTATAAGCGTAGACAGATTTTACGTTAATTTTTATATCGTCAATTACGAACTTCTCGGTTTAAGCAACGGACTGGTTAAATCGGTTATCTACCCGGTAGGCACCGAAGTGACCTTCGACGTTCCCGTCTACGCCGGTTACGACGTTTTCGGCTGGTACGAAACGGCAAATTGCGACACGCAAGCCTTTAAGAGTTTCGTCGTTACCGACAATATCGACCTTTACTGCCGAGTAGAACAAAAAGAAAACCCGTTCGTTTACAATAAGTCCGGACTCGTCACCGGCTTGCTTTACGACGAACTTCCGCACGAAGAACTCGTTTTTCCCGAAGAAGCGAACGGAGTAAAACTCGTCGGCATAGACAGCGAAGCGTTCAAAGGCGACGCGACGCTGAAAAAAGTCGTCATACCGTCTTCTTACGAAACCATAGGTGATTTCGCTTTCGCAGGTTGCGTAAACCTCGAAGAAGTCGTTTTCAATAAAAACAGCGCGCTCGTATCCATAGGCAGACACGCGTTCTCCGTTACCGCCGAGCAAGCGGACGGCGAAGTCGAAGTCGGCGACGACGCGTGCAAAAAACTGAAAAGCATAAACCTACCCGATTCGGTTTCCGAAATAGGCGATTTCGCTTTCGCGTATTGTTCTTCGCTCGCTCTCGATTCCGTTCCCGACTCGCTGAAAGTAATAAACTACGGAGTTTTCTATTCCACGAAAATAACCGCGGTGGATTTAAGCGGCGTTACCGAAATTAAATCGTACGCTTTCGCCAAATGCGAAAATCTCGCTTTAGTCACCAACACGAAAAGCGTAAAACTTTGCGAAGTCAACGCCTTCAGCGGCAGTTTGTTCTTCATGCGCGAGCAAGAAAACGGCGGCGCGGTCATCGCCGACACCATAGTGCTTTCTTGTTACGCCAAACTCGGCACTTTGCTCCCCGGCAGAGTCGACTTGTCGGATAAAACCTTGACCCTTATCGCCGACAACGCGTTCAGCGGCGAAAATCAAGCGGAACTTACCGTAATTCTTCCCGATAACGATATTTTAATAGGTAAAGACGCTTTCAATAAAAACGAAAAACACGTTTATATCGCCGTTCCTCGCGCGCGCCTATCCAGCTATAGAAGTAAGTACGAATCGTACTCCGATTATTTCTGCGAGAGAATTATTATAGACGTAACCGACGAAACCACCGAAACGGACGAAAACGGCAACTCGGTTTCCGTCGTTAAAGACAACTTCGGACGACACAGTTTACTGCTCCTTAAGGACGGTACTTACTGTTACGATAAATACGAAAGATTACGCGCAAAAAACGGCAATACGTACTCGGCAAGCGTCATCGACTTCGCCACGCTCCCCGTTGCCGGCGACATAAAAAGAATCAATCCCGGCGCGATAAACCTCAAAACAAAAGAAGCCCCCGGCGGCGGCAGACTTACCACGCTTAAACTACGCGGCGTTAACGAAATAGGAACTTGGGGAATATTTAACTGTCCGAAACTAACGACTATCGACTTGACCGCTTGTCGCGAAGTTGTCGAAATCGGCAGTAATTCCATCGGACTCTCCTCTTTGTCGCCCGACTTAAAAATCGTCGTTCTTTCCGGCAACCTTAACGCCTATAAAACCGCTTGGAAAAATTATACCCGCCTTACCGAAAAACTTTGCGCGGACTAAAAAAAAGTTCGCTTTTTTTCACTCATAAAAACAAATGTACGATATCTTTAATCGCCCAAACCAAACCGAGGACGAGAACCGTGCCTATCATATAGACCACAAGCGAGTGCTTGCCGATATATGCGAGCGGACGAAAAGCTTTATACGGCTCTTCGTGCTTAGTGAGAGTCTTTTTTTCTTTATAAATCTTCTTTCCCATCACGCCGCCGAGTATAAACCAGCCGAGATGCGGGAATAAGGGTTGAAAATCTTGCCTACTTATATCGTGAGCGTGTCCGTTATAGACCATAAGCGCGAGAAAATCGTTCTCCACCCACGCGCCGCCTCGCACGTAGTCCATATAGTAGTAGGTAAGACCCAAGCAAATAGCGACTATCGCTATGCCTACTCTTATCCAGTCCGGACATTTAACGAGGTCGAGCAGCCACCAAATCGTCACGCAAATAGTGATAACGGCAATGATATTGAAAATCAAATCGCCTACGATAAAACTCGGCACGAGAAGATGCAACGCGTAATACCCGCCCATAAACAAGCCGCAAAAGAAAACCATCTTTAACACGCGCCTTAATTTACTGCGAGAAAAACTACAATTCACGCCCGATAACCAACAAAACAGCCACAAACCGAAAGGCTGAATACCCTCCGCGAACGCGCTACCGCTGTATGTGTTAATAAAGTTGTGTACTTTTATGCCGAAAGGCGTTACGAAATCGAAAATGCCGAGTTGATTCCCGAATTGACAACAATGACAAAGCGTAACGAAAATCATCAATATACCGCGGAGAATATCCAATTCCCATATTCTCTTTTTCGGTTTATTGTTGTAAGTAAAAACGTATTTGAAAAACTTAACAAACTTGTTTTGTTTTTTGCTTTCCCCTTCGTTGTACTCTACGTAAACTTCTTTTGCTTCCGCCATAACTTAATTAGAATAACACATAATAAATCAAAATGCAACCTTTTATTCTTATGGCAATGCCCGCGTTTTTCGGTATCGTCGTTTATCTTCGGAAAATCAATAAAACTATATGAAGGCTATAGATACCGATTTCGCGTAACAAAAGGGCTTTGTAAAAACCACGCTTTGGTGGTATAATTATATTTATAAACGATTCAAGGAGTAATCAAAGAAAATGAAAAATATCAAAAAAGCCGAAACGGTATTCCTAAAAGACGAAATCGAGTACCATGACGGGCAAATAGTAAGCAAAACATTAGAACAGAACGGACATGTGAGCATGACCCTGTTTTCCTTCGAAAAAGGCGAAGAAATAAGCACTCATACCGCGGGCGGTGATGCTTTGGTTACCGTACTCGACGGGACGGGTAAGTTCGTAATCAACGGAATAGACCACATTCTTACCACCGGCGAATCTATCGTAATGCCCGCAAACGTACCTCACTCGGTATACGGTCAAGAACGCTTCAAAATGTTACTGATCGTTACTTTTTAATAGCGTAACCAAAGGCTTTTTATTTAGATAAGCCAAAAACGGTTCGCGCTAAATCGTCGAGCAAGCAGAAACAAAAAAGGACATAGTTTTCCTATATCCTCTTTCGTTAATTAATGTTTTTTCGTAAATTGTGTTTTCGCTTATTGATTTTTTGATGTATTTTGAGTTGATTTTTTGTGTTCTTTTGAATTCGCAAGAATGTTCTCCGACGTGTACAAAGCGTACACGAGGAGCAAAAAACACGAAAAAGGACTCAAAAGACGCAAAAAATCACTTATTGCGAGCGTGTTTATTCTTAGCCTTAATACAAGGATTCTCTAATTTTTTATTACAATCACCGCAAAACTCGTAATCGCCGCAAGTGTCGCGTCCTTGTTCTTGACTGTCTTCCCACTTTTTTACGTCAAACTCTTTTTGTTGTTCCGCAATAGTTTTTCTTTTTGCCATTTTATGTAACCTCCTGTTTTATTTACAATCTCGGGCTTAAGGGATTAAACGGAAAATATCCGCTACCTCTCCCGGGTTGATTGTTTACTTCACTGCCGAAATTATACACCGAGTCGGCGCTCGGGTAAACGCGATATGCGCTTTCTTCGTGGCTCGAATCGTCCGCCACAAGAATGTATTTATGAGAAAGATACTCTTTTTTCGCGCTGTTGTCAAGGCTATTGCCCCAAGTTGTGTCGACTAAGTACCAATTACCGCCGATTTTTACTTTGTTCCACGCGTGACCTTCGTCGTCGACCGTGCCGGAAATCTTAATACACTCTATGCCCTCTATGCGTAGCATACATAGATACGCCTTGCTCAAACCGTCGCAAATCGCCACGCATTTATCCGCCTCGAACTTGCCCGAGGAGTTCAAACCGAAAACTCCTTCCATATATAAGCAAGAATAACTGAACAACTGGTATGTGCTGAGCGATTCGTCGTTGTAAACGTTTTCGGTAAAGTCGTAGTCGTACACGACGGTATCTATAATATAATCGTATACATAGTGCGCTTTAACCGCAACCATATCGGTATTGTTGACGATTATAGATAGAATATCTCTCATTCTATTATATAGAAGTTCCGCGTTACTGCCTTGTACGGGTAAGGGACGATAGCCGAATTTCATCGCGAAATACAACTGGTCGCTGCTGGAAACGGGAATGGTCTTTTGCACCGAGTCGATAGCGAAGTTTCTGTCCGTCTTGTTCTTCCTGTAATGCGCCTTTTCCTTAGAAGTAGT
>CAKRAY010000032.1 GCA_934296355.1 uncultured Clostridia bacterium | reverse complement strand
AATCTGATTTACTCTCGCTTTGATTGCGTCCGCATCGCCGTAACCGTCGACGATGGTGGTGTAGTCTTTGCTTACCTTAACCATCTTCGCTCTGCCGAGGGAAGCGAGGGAAGCGTCTTTAAGTTCGAGACCCATTTCTTCGCTGATTACCGTTCCGCCGGTAAGTATGGCGATGTCTTGGAGCATAGCCTTTCTTCTGTCGCCGAATCCGGGTGCTTTTACCGCCACTACGTTGATGACGCCCTTAATTTTGTTGACTACGAGGGTAGCGAGCGCTTCCGCTTCGTAATCTTCGGCGATTATGAGAAGTTTTAAGCCGTTTTTCATTACTTGTTCGAGTACGGGAAGAATCTCTTGTATCGAGGAGATTTTTTTGTCCGTTATAAGTATGACGGGGTTATCCATTTCCGCTTCCATTTTGTCTGCGTTGGTGATCATGTAAGGGCTTGCGTAACCTCTGTCGAATTGCATACCGTCTACCACGTTGAGTTCGGTGTGCATGGTCTTGCTTTCGGCTACGGTTATGACGCCTTCTTTACCTACTTTTTCCATTGCTTCGGAGATAAGCGCGCCGATTTTTTCATCGCCCGCGGAGATGCTGGCTACGGACGCTATTTCGCCCTTTTCGGAGACTTCTTTGCTTATTTTCTTAAGTTCTTCGACGGCAATTTCGGTTGCGCGCATGATGCCGCGTCTTAATTCCATGGGGTTTGCGCCCGCCGCAACGTTTTTTAAGCCCTCTTTGATAATCGCTTGCGCGAGAACCGAAGCGGTGGTGGTGCCGTCGCCGGCAACGTCGTTGGTTTTAACGCTGACTTCCTTTATAAGTTGCGCGCCCATGTTTTCGAACGGGTCTTTAAGTTCTATTTCTTTGGCGATGGTTACGCCGTCGTTAGTGATAAGGGGACTACCGTACTTTTTTTCAAGCACTACGTTTCTTCCCTTGGGTCCTAAAGTTAATTTTACGGTGTCCGCGAGAGCGTTTACGCCCGCTTCGAGCGCCTTGCGCGCTTCTTCCGCATATTTGAATTGTTTAGCCATATCGATTATGCCTCCCGATTATTATTCGACAATAGCGAGTATGTCGCTTTGACGTATTATAGTTACCGTTCCGTCCGGCAATTTGAAATCCGTTCCCGAATATTTTGAGTAGAGAATTCTGTCGCCGACTTTAACTTCCATCTTTACCTCTTTCCCGTCGATCGTTCCGCCGGGTCCTACGGCGATAACCGTCGCTACAACGGGCTTTTCCTTGGCACTGCCGGTCAAAATGATGCCGCTGGGGGTGGTTTCTTGTACTTCTTCTTGCTTGATTACAACTTTGTCAAACAATGGTTTTAGTTTCATGTTTCTATTGCCTCCTTGTAAGGTTTCAAATTTTATGTTTTAGCAATCCTATCTGACGATTGCTAATTTATTATAGCACCGTAGGGAAAAAATAATCAAGCGAAAGCGATATTTTTTAGGAAATTTTTTGACTATTTTTGTCGTTCGGTAACTTACGATATGAGAATACGGCTCGTAAAAAGGTTTTTCCTAAACGCTCGAGATATTTTTAAGCGATATTGCCGCTCGGTTTAAAAAAAAATCGAGGAGTTCTCGGTCGCTCACGTATCGTGGCGGGCGCGGCGAACTTTTTCTACGCGCATACCCGTTGACAAAATAGAAAACTTATTGTATATTTATATATACAAAAGCAAAAGGGCATTTTATTGCGTTTTTTCGCTCGGGAGGTACTTGTATATGAATCGCGTTCAAACAATGAGGAAGTTCGTTCTTCAAGCGGTGGCGGCACTATTTGCGATAGCGGTGATCGCTTTCGCTTCGGTGTGCGTTACGCCCGGTTTTTACGATTCGTTGGTGGCAAGAGGAGAAACAAGCGTCGTCACCACTTCGACTGCGACCGTCGGAGTCAGTACCTACGAAAATCAATCTATCAGCGGTTTGATATACGAAAGTTCGCCCTACTACAGGAACTCCACGGCTTTTTACGAGGAAACCGCAAGTACGACCGACTCGCTCGTAAGTTACGCGAGAGTTCACCACTCCGATACGCTCGAAGAGCGCAGAGATTACAACCCGAATATCATTACCTTCGTCGACGATAACGTAAACAACGCGTTCAACACTGCCCTTGTTTCCGCGGGCGACAAAGGCGCAACGATCAGAGAACAAGGTTTTTGCGTGTTGAACGGAGGCAATTTAAGAGTAGAAACCAATTATATGCCCGTTACGAGCAATACGGCGTACGCTAACACGACGCTTTTTTACTCTTTTAAGTTCTCGCAAGACCTCGTCAACGTGCTGAAAGACAGACTGCTAAACGTTACCGTCCAGCCTTACGTCATTACGGCGAGATCGAGCGGTTCCACCGCGAACGATAACGCGGTAATCAGAGTAGATTTGTATAATTCGATAGAAAACAAGATATACGGCTTAGGTAGAGGAACCGTTACGCTTAACTCCATGGGCGGCGGACTGGTAAAGAACGGGTTCGGCGAAAGCCGAGTAGGTTCCGGCGAATACGGCGTCGAGTCTTTCTTCCAGGTCGCTATCGGAAACTGGCAAGGTAACGACGGCTTGAGCCAAAACATAACCGAAGTAGGCGTAAGACTTATCGTGAAGCCGAACACCAACGTCGCTATCGGTTTTAATTACGACGATGAAGACAGCATCACGATAACGGGTACGAACCGCCACCCCGACGCGCCCGCCACCGTAGCGACGCAAGGCGACAAGGTTTCCATAAAATTAAAATTATACGACAGTAACTACGACATCGTTTTGGATAAAACCAAACCCGCTTCCGCGAGCGCGGTAACCGAGTACACGAACGGCACGATGTTCAGAAGGCTCTTTTTGACGAGCGAAGACGACTATCTTATCGATTGGAACGAGCCGGCGTACGCTTCTTCCGGTACGACGGACAAAGATTATTCCGGACAAGAATATAGTTTTACCGTAGAAGGCGAACAAGACATACTCTATTCGCCAGTAACTTATTACAGAAAGAGAAACGGACAAAGGCAAACGTTCGGACACACTTATGAAATTAAAATTATCGTGGACGGAGTGGGACCCGACACGCCGGAGTTTGCGAGCAACTTGTTTTTGAATAAGTATCTTTCCAACGTCGGCATGGACATTATGTCCGACACGTTTTTCACGGCGGTGGCAAGCCAGGAATTGCTCGACCCCGAAACCAAACAACCTATCAGACTTAATCTGTGCTATCGCGGCACGACCGAGGACACTCGTCCCGTGCTTACCGATAACTCGCTTGACCTAAAAGGCGGCGCGCCGACCTTGGTATATTACCGTACCACCTATATCGGAGAAAATATCCCCACCGAATCGGGCGACACGTTCGCGACGAGGTTCAATCTCGCTACGGGAAGACGAGCAAACGAATCTTCTACCGTTAACGTAAACAACGTGGACGACGGAGCGTATTTCGGAATTTTCTGCACGTCGAAAGACAAAGTAAAACCCGTCTATAACAATATGTATATCGACTTGCATAACGAGAACGGCGATATTCTTCAATCGGGCGTTTGGGCGATAGAACTCTATTCCGTGGACTTCGTGGGAAACGAAAGAATGCAAAGTTTGCGGTATTTTATAAAAATCGACGTGAACGACTACGATTTCAAAATTCACTACGTGCTTGGCGAAAACATAGGCGACGATAAGGACACCAAAATCACCACGAACGAAGCGAGACTTTTGTATACGCTCATCGACGATGCGGGCGAAGCGGGCGCGGATAAAGAAATTAAATCGAGCGACGCCGATATGAAAATCACGTTAAGACGCGGTGATAAAGTGCGTTTCGCGATAGAGTTCGTTAACCAAAACAACTTTAATAAGTATAAGTTCGCAAGTTTTTACAGTAAGCAAAGCAATAGAATAGACTGCACCGACAACAAGTATACCGGATATCGTACCGACGCGCTTTCTCCCGACGAAGATTATACTTTCTACGTCTACGACACGTACTGTCTTAAAGACCGCGCGGGTAACGACGAGGGCGAAAAGTACAGATACGTACTGTTCAGTTTCAAATTGCAAGCGACGATAGAAGTCGTCAATAACGACGTCATTTATAGCGGCAAATCGGCGGAAATAAAGCCTTCGGTTTACTATAATCGAGAGCAAGTGGACGCTTCCGGCGTGAACGTGACTTACTATTACGATTCCTCGTTCGCAACACCCATGAGCGGCGCGCCCGTGGACGCGGGAACGTACTACTACGTTGCCAAACTCAATAACAGATATTATTATGCCGGCGCGAGCGGCAGAATAAGCATAAAACAAGCCGTTCCCGATATAATCGGCACGAAAAACAAAGGCTTGCACACCTCGTATTATCTCAATTACGGCGACAGTTTCGCGTTGCTCGATATCGGCGCGCTCGCGCTCACTCCCGATAGAATGTTGCAAACGCTCGCGAATACCAAAGCCCTCGGCAGCGACTATTTTACCGCGCTCGACGACGCGCAAAACGAACTCGCCGAAGCGTTCAATCCCTCGGCTTTGGGAAGTTACGCTAAAGGTAGCGGCAGATATGCTAACGAATTGACCGCGTGGTTAAGGAAAAAACTCGCCGTGAGCAATACGACCGACGTAAGCGAACTGACCGGTAGATTCTACTACGCGTACATAAAAGAACTTATCGTCGGCAAAACCGCCGAACCCGCCGTCATGGCGCTTAGTGAAGAATTCGAAAAAGCGTACTTGGCGGAGCGGAAAGAAAACTTCGTGTATCAGGAACTGCAAAACGTTCTCGGCGCGATTTACAAAAAAGGAATACTCGCGGGAAATAAAAACTTGCTCGGCGAAAACTACTTCGACGAAGCGACCGCGGAAGAAATACAAAAAGCGAATGCGTTCAAACCCTCGGTTTTGGGCGAGTACGCGCTCGGCGGTTCCGAAGCGAAAAAACTCGCGGCAAGACAAAGAACGTGGCTTCTTAAAATACTCGGCGCGGACAGCGGTTCGATAGACTACGTAGCGGATCACTTCTATTACGCGTTCCTCAATTCCGTAGCGGAATCGCTAAGATTCAGCGAGGCACAAAAAGCCGAAACGGAGCGCGGATACTTGGCGGAAAGAATAAGTAACGTCGGTTCTTATTCGGAATCGGGCAGAACCTTAAACGAAAGACTGTATCTTATCAACGAGGCAGGAGAAGTGGTTTACGCGATGTCCTACGACGGAATTATAGGCTACTTCCGTATCGGCGAATCGGATAGGCAACAATCGTATTACGACCGTCCGAACGCCGGCGTATATAGACTTACGGTAGAGTTCGTTCCCGTTCTCGGCACGGTCGTTTCGGGCAATACCGTGGTTTTCGATTACTACCGCGGCGATTTTATAAGAAACAACAATTACGATATCGCGACGAGGGAAATAACCGTTACGGTAAGACACGACGAGTCGATAAGCGCGTCGCTTTTACCCACTTCTACCGGTACGATCGACCCCGAAGACCCCGATATAATAACGTATGTGTTTAGCGGCAGAGACGTCATCGCCGTATATAAAGTCATCGGTACGCGCTCCGACGAATTCGGCATAGACCTCACCGAGTTCACCACTGCGCTTTACGCGCGCATAAACTCTCGCGACGACGATTTATCTCGGGTAGTGTTTAACGACGCTATTCCCAACAAGGCGGGACTGTACGCGGTAAGAGTGGTTATCGACGATTCTTTATGTAACTACACCTCGACCGAACCGATTTATTGGTATATAAAAATTGACAAAATAACCTTGACGGTAAAAGCGGACGATTCGTATTTCGTGTACCAAAAAGAGGGTACTCCCGTATGCTCGGCGTATCATAACGGTATAGAAAGAAACGACGTTTCGTTTGCGTTCAGATATTATTATTACAATTCCGCTTACGGCGTGGCTTTAGACGCCATGGCGGTTGAAGAAAACAGCGTTGCGGACGCCGATATGCGTATGTTCGCCGGCGAAAGACTTATGCCGGTCAACGTCGGTAATTACGTGGTGGCGGTCGACGTCGTCAGCGAAAACTACGACGGCACCGGCTACGCGCTTTACAATATCACTCCCGTAAATAACGATTCGGAAGGCTTGAATATCAAAACCTGGCCGATGCTTTACAACAACCCGCTCAGTCCTTCGTGCAATTTGACCTATGGTCAACCGCTCGGAGACGTGCGACTCGGCGATACCTTTACTATAACGTATAACTACGTGGTTTATTATTCCAAACAAAACAAAACCACCAACGCGCAAACTTTGAAAGGCGAAGTAATCGTAGTCAGTCAAAAATACGATTTGTGGCGTACTCATCGCCGTAACGAACTGACCGAAGACGCGTATAAAGAGGCGATTAAGTCGCTTACTACCGCGCCGAGTTACGCCGAATGGTTAAACGAAGAAACTTCGCGCGAAGCGTACGTCGAGTATATGAGAAAATACGACGAGTCGGAATATTTAACCGACCGCTACGCTTATTACTATTGCCTTATCGTAAGCGGCGAGGACGCCAAAAACTTTGACTTCGTTTACGGCGATTTACCTATAGCCATAGGTCAGGCGCAACTCGATTGGTCGAGAGTGGTAATCGACGCCGTCACTTACGAAGATAAAATAAGTAAGGTAAGGAACGCGAGCGCGCCCGGCGACGGCGTGGGCGTTTCCGAAACGATCGGTAGACTGTATTCCACTAAGGGAATTATCCCCGACGGCGACGAGAACGTCGATTGGTACAAGAACGGCAATTACGTTTATCGCATTTTGAAAACGGGTTACGAGTACTATCTCGACGAAACTTTCGGTACGCAGACTCCCTCCGCGGGAATCGTGCCTATTATAATCAACGTTACGTTCCGCGACGAAAACGGCGACGAAAATCATAATTATTCTTCGCGTACGTCCAGCCGTTGCGAGTTGCGCGTCAATAAAAAGACGCTCGACGTCAAGTTTAAGCACGAGGACGGTTATACTTCCTCTTACGGATTATACGACGAAAAAACATTACTTAACGAATGTTTCGAGTATTCGGGCAATACCTTGTCGCTTTCGAGAGTTACGGGAACGTTTACTTACGACGGTCAAACGTTCGATTCCGTTATGCCGGCGGGCGCGTACGACGTCGTTTATACCGTCGTCAACGACAATTACGACGGCTCGGCAACGTTCAGATTGACGATAAAGAAAGCGAATTTAAGGGTAAGCACCGCGCCGAGAATAGTCAACGAAACTTCGAGAGTAAGTTATAACGCGAGATATTGCGACGTCGCTTTCGCCAACGGCGTTATGATCGGCGAGGCGGGCGAAACCGTTTCGGGTAGGTTCAGAGCGAGTTCCGAATATACGGACGAAGTTTTCGGCTTCGCCGGAATGGCGGCGAGAATTTTGTTCGAGTTCGTTCCGGACGACGCGGATAATTACGAAATTTACGACGCGAGAAACGACGATTACGCCCAAAACGGGTTTGTTACTTCCACGATTAGTCGCGCCGACGTAAGCCGCTCGATGTCGCTTACGGTTAAAAAATCTTATAAATACAGCGATATTCGCTATCTCGTGTCTTCGGACAAAGCGCAAGACGCTTTCAAAGAATGGTTACTTTCAGACAACGCCATAACGTACTCCGCGGGCGCGTATGACGGTCTTGCGTGGCGACTCGGCATAACGAACGCCAACAACGTAAGTCCTTCCGAAAACGCGCTTATAAACGCCGGCGTTTATAAGCTGAGAGCGTATATCGACGAACAAAACTACGTGGGTTCGGTGACCGCGACGCTCGTCGTGGAGAAGAAAGGCGCGTACCTCAGAGTATATCAGACCGAAAACGGACAACTCGTTCCCGTAGACGGTAAGGGCAGCGTTATTTTGCAAGGCGGAATCTACGGAGTGAAAAAAGAATACGACGGCGGCGCGGCGGGCATTTCCGTGGCGGTGTTCGACGAAGATGGCAATTTTATAAGGGAAACCGTAACGGCGACTTACTATAAAAACAACGTTATCTATAAAGATACCCCGGGAAGAATAGGCTGGTACGATTGCAGATTGTCGCTTGACAGCAGTCCGAACTATAAACTTATCGACGAATTCGACTTAAACAACGAATTAGACTATAAAGAAACGTTCTTAATCGTGGGCGTTAATCGAAGCGAATTGCAATTCCTTAGTATAAATCAAACTTATACGATGCAAAAGAACGTGGGAGTGGTGTTAGGTATTAACGACGCCGTTTACACGTTGAAATTCGCTACGCAAGACGGATTGACCGTTTACGACAAACTCCCCGTCAACGCGGGCGTTTACGACATCATACTCGAATTCGACGCAAGCGAAAACTTCGGATATTCCGATAGAATAATCGCGAGCGAAATCGACCCGAGTTACGTTTTAACCATAAATAAACTCGGCGCGGTCATTACCGTTCAAAGTTCCGTCAGCGTCGTGTATAACGGCAAACAACGCGAGCCGTTTACTTCGTACACTACTCCGTACGGACTGAAACTTAAATATACTCTTATCGACGAAAACGGCGAAACGACGTACGAATTGAAAGAATTGGGCGCGCTCGACGCGGGAGAATATACTGTAAGAATCAGCATAGACGACGCCAATCATCAAGGCGAAACGACGATACGTTACACGGTAACGCCCGCGGCGGTTACCGTGACGAAAACACCCGTATTCAAAGAATACGAGTATTGCGGAGAAATCGCTCCCGAAATCGCGGTCAGCGGCGAAGCGTATTGCGCGGCGGACGGTAGCGTAGTCGAAGGTACGTTCGCTATCGCGATAGAAACCGTCAACACCAGAAACGCGGGTACGCACGTAGTAAACTATATCTTTACTCCCGCAAGCGGTAATTATCAGCAAGTCGGCGGTACGGTCAACTTGACGATAGTAAAGAAAGTTTTGGAAGACGAGTTCTTGTATATAAGAACGGTCGATAACGAGTTTATCGGATTCAGCGTTATGGAAAATTCCGACTACGCGGTCGAATATAATACGTTAACGCACTCGGTGGAAGTTTCTTTCGACAAAAGCAAAATTTATATGTACGGCACGGTAAACGACGACTTTACCGTAAGCGTAACCTATAACGAAAGCATATCGAAACCGAGAGAAAAGGGTATTTACACGATAAGAGCGAGAGTTCTCAGTAAAAACTATACTTGCGAAAGAGTTTGGGAGTATAAATTCGTCGTGGCGCAAGGCACGCCGCATATAACGGAAAAGCCCGCCGTTACGAAGACTTTCAAAATAGGCGATACCATCGACGGCTCGACGATAAGAGGCGGCAAAGCTGTCGTTAAAGGCGCGGGAACTCGTATCGAGGGTACGTTTAGCGTAGTTTCCAAGACGTTCGACAGAGCGAATATCAATAAAGTCGAGGTTAAGTTCAGCCCCGACGATACGAACCTTTATAAAGACGTAAGTTTCACTATTGACGTTAACGTAATCGGTATCGACGCGCTTACGATAGGCGACGAGGGCGCGTTGCCCGAAGGCAGTACGAGAAGCGGCGAAGACTGGACGAATTACGACGGAAATCTCATCGCGACTTCCAAGCGTGTTTCGCCCGCGTTTACGGCGACGAGCCGTCGTTCCGCTTGCAGCGGCGCGGTAATAAAAATCGTTCCGGCAGACTCTTCGATGACGACCGTACCTTACGGAACGAAAATTTCCGAACTCAAAGTGACGTTCGTTCCGTGTTCGGACGGTTGCGAAACTTGCAATAACGAGATAGAAATTATGAATTCTTGCGGCGTTTTGAAGTTTACCGCCGATAAAGACTACGTTCCGAGCGTCGGAGAAAAGGTCGAAGTCGTTTATATGCTTACCGTCGGCGCGGCGGAGAATTACGAAAAGTACAACTATATGTACGGCGAAATATCCACGCTCGGACTTGTAACCAAAGTAGATATCGCTTCGTATAACGACGAATTGCTTTCTTTCGGCTCGGGCGAGGATAAAGAGTATATATATAACGTTTACGACGGAGACAGACATATCGTCGGCGCGGAATTAAAGTACGTAAACGGCGCGTATACGGTAGTCGCGCTCGACGGCGAAATCGCCATGACCGACCTCGTTTCCGAAACGATAGCGAAAGTGGTGGTAAACGGCGACGAAGTGTATCTCGAATTCACGTTTAAGAACTACATTGTCAGCGGCGTTACGCTTACGCCGAGCGCGTTCACGATAATCGCGGAAAGCGACATATTGGTTTCCGATACGGAAAAAACTTACGACGGTAATCCCATCGGCATATACGATTTAGGAATATCTGTCTACTCGCAACTTCCCGTAAGCGACGGCTCGTATTATATTAAGGTTTACGACGAGAAAAACAACCTTACCGACGGTAAGAGTATCGGTACTTACACGATTTACTTGTATGTGAAAGATTTGGTTAACAGATACTACGGCGTCAAGAAGTTCTCGTTCGAGGTTACCAAGAGAGACGTCGGAGCGGATATAAGACTAATTAAGCCGGAAGATACTTTCGGTGAAGCGACCGCAAGCGTAATGACCGTGGGAATCGGCGACGAAGTGCTTTCCGAAAGCGAATACACGTTGCTTTTCAAGAGAGAAAACGAGAGCGACGACGCTTACGCAAGCGCGATTGACTTCGTGGCGGGCGTTTATTACGTCAAAGTTACGATCACGGCGAGCGAATACTATACGGGTAGCGCGGTGCTTAAATATACGGTTAATAAACGCGCGCTCGTAACCGTGGGCTTGGAAAGCAATTACAGATACGCCTACGGCGGTACGCCACCCGCTATAACAATCGGGTTAAAAGATAAATCGAGCGGAGCAAGTTTCGGCGGCGGATATACGATATATTATTATTCGGACGTCTACTCTAAGAGCAATATCGCGCCTACGAACGCGGGAACGTACTCCGCCGTCGTAGAAATCGACAATCAGAACTATACGCTCGAAGGCGGCGCGTTCGAATACACGATAATTCCGCGCGCTACTTACATTAAGGAAACGCCCGGGTTTATCTACGAAACCAAAGACGGAGAGAGTTATAATTTAAAATACGGTCAAAAGTTCGGCGAGTTATCGTTCGACGGTACCGGCGTCGGTTGCTATAACGACGTGCCGGTTGCGGGTAAGTTCGTCGTAGACTCCGCGTACGCTTCGCTTGTCCCGAACGTCGGCGAAGTCGCGGTTAAAGTGTTGTTTGTACCCGACGATACGAACTATTCTTCCGCGAGCGCGGAAATTAAAGTTAAGGTAGCCAAAGCGGTCGCCACGATTACCTTTACCGAATTATCCGCGTATTACGACGGTACGAATAAGCGTAATTCGATTAAGTACTTTACCACGCCGTCCGTTAACGTGACGATTAGGTTCAAGGGCGTAAACGGTATTACCGACGACCCGATTAACGCGGATAACTACGAACTTATCGTAAAGACCGACAATCCGAATTACACGGTAAAGACCGCGTTGACGCAAGACGGAACCGCGCCGATATTCAGTATTTACAAGGCGCAAGTAAGACAGGTTTTCGTACCGACCGCCGTTCCCGTGAAAGTCGGCGAAAGTTTACTTAAATCTTCGCTCAACGAAGGAAGAGTTTATTACGAAGGCTTTAACGCGCCCGTACAAGGCGAATTCAGTTTCGTGAGAAACGCGCTTATCTTTACCGAAGCCGGCGTTAAGCAAGTGGAATTCGTGTTTACTCCGACGGATAGAGCGAACTTCGCCACAACCAAAGGCGTGGTGGACATCGTTATAGAAAAAGGACTTGCGACGATTAAAGTCAGCGGCAATACCATCGAATACGGCACGCCCGCCGACTTCTCGAAAATCATATTCTCCACCGACCCGACCGCGCTTTCGAATAAAGTAAAACTCGATTGCACTTATAACGGAGTTACTTATAAAGACGGCGAAATCTTAAAAGCGGGCGTTTATTACTTCTCTTGTTACGTCGACGACGATAACTATTCTTCGGAAAGATTCGTTTTCGCTTACGAAGTGTTGAAGAAAGAAATAGACGTGGACTTCGTGGACGAAACGGGCAACGTCGTCACGACTTACAGCGTTAAGTATGCGAAGAGTATAAAAATCGGCATTAAACTGTACGACGCCAACGATACTTCGGGTAAACGCACCTATCTTGTAAAAGACGCGGACACCGTCGCGAGCAACGTCGTCTATACCTATTATAAGGACGGACAACCCTTAGAGTATACGCCTACCGAGATAGGCTCGTACGATTTGAAAGTAACGCTCTATCACGCGAATTATACCGCGGAAAAGACGGTTTATTATAGAATTCAGATAGGTACGATAGAAAGTATAGACTTCGACGAAAACAGTTTGTTTAACCAGGTCTACGGTTCGGTTACCGCGCCGATAATCTCGGTAACGCCTCACGACGCAAGTTACTACGTAATATATCAAGGACACGAAAAGAACTTGCCTACCGAGGCGGGAACGTATAACATAACCGTTTATATCAACGACCCCAATTACGAATCTACGCAAAAGAGCGCGGTATTCAGAATAAACCCGAAGAGCATAGAACTCACCGACCTCTTCGTTAAGGATAAAGTTTACGACGGCAATTCCGTACTCGAAATAGACGGACGGTTGTCGGGAATCTTGTTTCAGGACGAAGTTTTCGTAACGCTCAAAGCGAGAACGTTTAACGGCGACCCGTCCGTGGGAGAACATTACGTAGAGATACTTTCTTACGAACTCAGCGGCTTGAAGTCGAGCGACTACGTGCTAAGCAAACCCACTTACGAAAAGAAGGTTACGATACTCAATAACGTTATTCGCAACGAAGACGGCGGTTCGTATGTGCTTAGTACGAAGAACGGCTTTAAGCAAGGCACGAAGGTATCGTTCTTTAACGTCGACTTAAAGGCGAATAAATCGAATATCTTTACTCGTATGGTGGGCGTGGACACCAAAGTTATCGGATACACGATTACCTTAAACGATTCCGATACGATTAACGCCGACCAGTACAA
>CAKRAY010000031.1 GCA_934296355.1 uncultured Clostridia bacterium | reverse complement strand
CGCTTAGACCGGTCGGAATAAGGAATCCCGTTACGGGAATCAGACCGTATGCCGTTGTTCAGTTAAGGAAAGAAGATAATTACGATAATCTTTATAACATAGTAGGATTTCAAACCAATTTGAAATTCGGAGAACAAAAAAGAGTTTTCGGAATGATTCCGGCGTTAAAAGACGCCGAATACGTCAGATACGGAGTGATGCATAGGAATACCTTTGTAAACGCTCCGAAAGTTATTAATAGTGATTTTTCCGCAAAAAACGCGCAAAATATTTATTTTGCAGGGCAAATAAGCGGAGTTGAAGGATATTTGGAAAGCACTATGAGCGGGCTTATGACCGCAATTAATATCGATAGAAAGATAAAAGGAAAGGAAGTTATTTTACCATCGGAAAATACCGCTATCGGAAGTTTGATACGTTATATCGTTTCCGCTAACGATAATTTCCAACCGATGCACGTCAGTTATTCGCTGATGTCGCCTTTACAGGTAGCGATAAGAGATAAAAGTCAAAGAAAACAGGCGTATTCGCAACGAGCGTTAAACGACATGCACGAATTTGTACGACTAATTAAGGAGTAGAAAAAATGGATTTATTAGGAACAACGATTTGCGCCGTAAAGCGTGGCGGCGTCACTGCAATTGCGGGGGACGGACAAGTCACCATGGGACAAAGTATAATAATGAAAGGTAATGCCAAAAAAGTAAAAAGAATATACGACGATAAAGTTGTGGTCGGATTCGCAGGAACTGTCAGCGACGCATTTACCTTAAGTGAGAAATTTGAGAGTATGTTACAAAAATATTCCGGGAATCTTATGCGAAGCGCGGTTGAACTTGCCGAACTATGGCGTCAAGGAGGAATTAACAGAAACCTTGAAGCGATGCTTATAGTTGCGGATAAAGAGAGTTTGCTTGTGATTAGCGGTGACGGTAACGTCATAGAACCCGAATGCGGGGTTTGCGCTATAGGAAGCGGCGGAAACTACGCATTGAGCGCGGCGCGCGCTCTTATGGAAAATACGGATATGAGCGCAGAAGAAATTGTCAGAAAAGCAATGAAAATCGCAGGCGATATTTGCATTTTCACTAATCACAATATCACCGTAGAAACGGTTTAAGGAGGCGAAATGGAACTTACCCCGAAACAAATAGTAACCGAACTGGATAGATATATTATCGGACAAAACGAAGCGAAAAAAGCGGTTGCGGTCGCTTTACGTAACAGATATAGAAGAAGAATGTTGCCTCAAGAGGTTCGCGACGAAATTACGCCGAAAAATATTATCATGAAAGGACCTACCGGCGTAGGAAAGACGGAAATAGCAAGACGCCTTGCAAAACTCGTAAAAGCGCCTTTCGTTAAGGTTGAAGCGACGAAGTGTACCGAAGTCGGCTATGTGGGAAGAGATGTGGAAAGCATGATAAGAGATCTTGTCGAATGTTCTATAAGATTGGTAAAGGAAGAAAAAATGGCTGTGGTAGAGCCCAAAGCAAGGGAAATAGCCGAGTCTAAAATAATTAACGCCATTTTGCCTATAAAGAAAAAAGCCAATCCGGATAAGCCCGAAGAAATTTTGAGAGAAGAATTGTATCAAGAATTAAGATCGGGAAATCTGGATAAAATCCCCGTGGAAATAGAAGTGGAAGAAGCGCCAAAGCAATTAAACTTAGGACCCATGGGCGCGCCTAACGATAATAATTTCGGAGAGATTATCGGCAGTATAATGCCGAGAAGGAAAAAAAGACGTAGAATTAACGTGGCTACCGCTCTAAATATTTTTATTAACGAGGAAGCGGATAAACTTCTCGACAACGACGCCATAAATACGGAAGGTTTACAAAGAGCGGAGCAAGACGGAATAATCTTCATCGACGAAATGGATAAAATCGCGTCTAAGGGACAAGGTAGCGGACCCGACGTTAGCCGCGAAGGCGTACAACGTGATATTCTTCCGATAGTCGAGGGATGTACGGTTAATACTAAGTACGGAAATCTTAAAACCGATTATATCCTGTTTATTGCGGCGGGCGCGTTCCACGTGTCGAAAGTCAGCGATTTGATTCCCGAATTGCAAGGAAGATTCCCCGTGCTTGTGCAATTACAAAGTTTAACGGAAGACGACTTTGTAAAGATTCTGAAAGAACCCGATAACGCGATAATTATGCAGTACGCCGAAATGCTCAAAGTCGATAAAGTAAATTTGAGATTTACGGAAGACGCTATTAACGAAATGGCAAAAATCGCGTTTTTGGAAAACGAGAATAAGGAAAATATCGGCGCGAGAAGATTGCATACGATAATGGAAACTTTATTGGAGGATATTTCCTTTAACGCATGCGGAGAAACGGAAGTCGAAGTCGTTATAGATAAAGCATACGTTGACGAACACCTTGAAAGCGCATTGAAGTCGATGAATCTAAAAAAATATATTATTTAACCGAAAAAAGAGGATACTATGATAAACATACCGAAGGGAACGAAAGACGTATTGCCGGAAGAAAGTTATAAATGGCATTATGTTGAAGGAATAATAAGAGAAATTACCGAGACGTTCGGATTTAAGGAAATAAGAACGCCCACGTTCGAACATACGGAATTATTTTTGCGCGGCGTAGGAGAAACTACGGATATCGTCAATAAAGAAATGTATACCTTTTTAGATAAAGGCGGTAGAAGTATAACGCTTAAACCCGAGGGAACGGCAGGCGTTGCGCGTAGTTTTGTGGAAAACGCATTAATTAACGCTCCGCAACCGTCAAAAATGTATTATATAACGCCCGTGTTTCGTTATGAAAAACCGCAAGCGGGAAGACTAAGAGAACATCATCAGTTCGGCGTAGAATTATATGGAAGTTATTCTCCTTATGCCGATGTGGAAGTTATTAGTCTGATTAAGAGTTTTTTCGATAGAATAGGCTTGAATGGATTAAAGCTTAACATTAACAGTATCGGATGTCCCGAATGTAGAAAGAAGTATTCCGAAGCGTTAAAAAGTTATTTTTACGAGTATAAAGACGAACTTTGCCCCACTTGTCAAGATAGATTGGAAAGAAATCCGTTGCGTATACTCGATTGTAAAGACGATAACTGTAGAAAGTTATCGCAAAACGCGCCCGTGGTTCTCGATTATTTGTGCGACGATTGTAGAAATCATCATGAAAAAGTTTGCGCTTCGCTAACGCAGTTAGGAATCGAATATGAAATCAATCCTCGAATCGTTCGAGGTCTTGACTATTACACCAAAACAGTATTTGAGTTTGTTTCGACCTCAATAGGAAGTCAGGGAACGGTATGCGGCGGCGGAAGATATGACGGACTTGTAGAGCAAATAGGCGGCGGTAAGGTTCCTGCCGTGGGTTTCGGAATGGGTATCGAGAGACTGCTTATGGTAATGGAAAACAACGGTTTGTATATGGGTAAAAAGCCATGCGGTACAGTGTACGTCGCGCCTCTCGGAGAAAAACAATACGTCATTGCTCAAAAAATCGTTGCCGAATTAAGAAAGCGGAACGTTTCGGCGCAAACCGACATTATGGAAAAGAGTTTGAAGGCTCAAATGAAATACGCCGATAAATGCGGTTTCATATATGCGGTTGTTCTCGGAGAAGAGGAAGTCAACAATAATCTCGTTACATTGAAAAATCTAAGGAATAAGGAAGATTCCAAAGAGATGACGATAGAAGAGTTGATTGAATTTTTAACTGCTTACGAAAACTGAGATTTCCTGTGAAAACCTTGGCAATAATTATTGTAAACGGTTGAAAAAAATATTTTGTTGGTGTATAATTTAGTTGATTTTCGAAAGAAAATAATACGATGACGACTTTTATATCAAATATTTGTTGCTATCGCTACTAATAGGAGAGTAAATGAAAGTATATTTAGATAATTCAGCAACAACGGCTACAGATGAAAGAGTGGTAAAGAAGATGCTACCGTATATGACGGATGTGTACGGGAACGCGTCGAGCCTTCACGCATACGGAAGAGAAGCGTTGGCGGTCGTCGACGACGCAAGAGCGAAGTTAGCGAATTGTTTAGGCGCGAAGCCATCGGAAATCTATATCACCAGCGGCGGCACGGAAAGCGATAACTGGGCTTTACGCGGCGTAATGCATGCCAATAAGGCTTTTGGTAAACATCTCGTAACTACCGTTATCGAACACCCCGCGATAATGCAAACTTGTAAATTCCTCGAAAAAGAAGGTTATGAGGTCACTTACGTTAAAGTAGGTAGAGACGGTAGGGTCTCGCTTGAAGATATTAAAAAGGCAGTTCGCGACGACACGGTTATGGTTTCGGTAATGTTTGCGAACAACGAGATGGGCGCGATACAACCCATTAAGGAAATCGGCGCTTTTTGTAAAGAAAACGGTATTATATTCCATACCGACGCCGTTCAAGCCATGAGCAGCATAAAAATCGACGTTAACGAATACAATATCGACTTATTGAGTTTGTCCGCTCATAAGTTTCACGGTCCGAAAGGAATAGGTTTGCTTTATATCAGAAACGGAGTAAAAATCGATAGATTGATATATGGTGGACATCAAGAAAGAACGTATAGAGCCGGTACGACAAATACTCCCGGTATTGTCGGCATGGCGCTCGCGTTAGAACTTTCTATAAGCGAAATGGAAGAAAATAATAAGAGAATAAAAATGCTTCGAGATCACTTTATAGAAAGGGTCAGCAAGGAAATTCCTCACTGTAAATTAAACGGCGGAACGGAACATAGACTTGTAAATAACGCGAATTTCAGTTTCGACTATATCGAAGGAGAGTCTATCTTAATGACGCTTGACCTAAACGGAATTGCCGTAAGCAGCGGTTCCGCTTGCAGTTCGGGAAGTTTGGAACCGTCTTACGTTATTTTGGCGACCGGCGCCGAAATCGAAGAAGCGCACAGTTCGATCAGATTTAGTTTCGGAAAAGATAACACAATGGAAGAAGTAGATTATGCTGCGGACGTATTACGCGAAACCGTGAAAAAACTTCGCAGTTGGTCACCGATATATAATGAAGAAGGAGATAAGTAAATATGTATAACGCAAAAGTTCTTGACACGTTTGCCAATCCGAAAAACGTAGGAGAAATAGAAAACGCCGACGGCGTTGGCACTGTCGGCAACGCAAAATGCGGAGATATAATGCAGGTTTTTTTGAAAATCGAAAACGACGTAATCGTCGACGCCAAATTCAAAACGTTCGGCTGCGCGGCTGCAATAGCGAGTAGTTCCATTGCGACCGAAATGATAAAAGGTAAGACGCTCGAAGAAGCGTTGCAAGTAAAAAACGCCGACGTCGTCGAAGCGCTCGAGGGTTTACCGCCGCAAAAAATTCATTGCTCGGTACTTGCGGAAGAAGCGATTGCCGAAGCGATAAAAGACTATCGCGCGAAACAAGCGGCTCTTAAAAAGTAATTTTTTAACCTTTCCGAGAATAAGTTCACGGAGAGGTTATTATTTTGTAAAAAGTACGCAAAAAACTGTCTCAAATATGAGACAGTTTTTTTTAATTCAAATCGAGTTAAAAATTAGTCTTTGTTGGCTTTATTCAGTGTTCTGAGGCAACGGGTACAAATATAACTATAGGAGATAGTACCGTTTTCATCGGGTCTTTTTACCTTGTGAACGTTGACTTTCCAACTTCTTTTTGTTTTAATATTACTATGGCTAACCTTGTTACCGCTAATTTGTTTTTTATCGCAAATACTGCAAACTCTGCTCATATCGCACCTCCAATGAATTAACGGAACAATTATACAATGATTTTTTATATTTTGCAATTGTTTTCATATAACTTTTTTAATTACTTGCTTTTTTGTCGGCTATATATTATCATATTAGTATATATAAGCAAAATGGAGCATTATGGCATTACAAACAAGCAATATTTACGGTAATATAATTGTTTCCGACGAGGCGGTCGCGCAGGTTGTAAAAAAGGTAACCATAGAGTGTTACGGCGTTGCCGATTTAGTTAGTCGTAGGTTAAGCGACAGTGTCCTTATGCTCTTTAACAAAGAGCCTGCATCCAAAGGTATAAAATTAGTTACGGTCGATAATAGGATTTTTATCGACGTATATTGTTTAATAGTTGACGGCGTTAATACCGATACGGTTGTGGAAAGTTTGCGTTCATCGATAATTTATCACGTAGAACATTTTACCGGAATGAGAGTTAAGTCGGTAGACATTCACGTGGTAGGAATGTGGATTTAGGCTTAAAACAAGGATGTTTTAATAGAGAGGGTTTTAATGATTTCAGTTTTGACAGGCGCTCAATTGAAAGAGATTTTCAAAGGCGCTCAACAAAATTTATTAATAAATAAAGATTACGTAGACGCATTAAACGTTTTTCCCGTTCCCGACGGAGATACCGGTACGAATATGGGTTTGACGATGACGGCAACGGTTAAAGAAGCGTTTTCAAAAGATACGGATGATATTCAAGAGATTATTACGGCAATAGCGAAGGGCGCGTTAAAGGGCGCGAGAGGCAACAGCGGCGTAATACTCAGTCAAATATTTAAGGGTATGAGCGACGTTATTGCGGTTACTAAGCCGCTTAATACAAAGACTTTCGCGAAAGCGTTACAAGCCGGTTCCAACAAGGCTTACGACGCAGTAACCGTTCCCAAAGAGGGTACCATTCTTACGGTAATAAGAATGATTGGGGATTTTGCGGTTAAAGTTTCTTCTCGTACCGTAGATTTTATAGAGTTTTTCGAAAAAATATTGGATAAAGGCGAAAAAACGCTTGCGGAAACGCCTAAGCTATTACCTGTTTTGGCGCAAGCGGGAGTTGTGGATAGCGGCGGACAAGGACTACTGTTCATTTTACGCGGAATGTATAATGTTCTTGCCGGTATACCTATGCAAGAAGTTGTCGAGCAGAAAACGAATCAGCAAAATGTTGAAGTAGATAGTCACGATTTAGAAAACATAACTTTTGCATATTGTACCGAGTTTTTTATTATTCACTTGAAAAAACACGTTACTCTTGCCGATATTGACAAATTACGCGATAATTTAATGAAAATCGGCGATTGCGTTTTGGTTATAGGCGATCTTGAAATGGTCAAGGTACACGTTCACACCAATAATCCGGATAAGGCTCTCGGTTACGCTTTGTCTATGGGAGAATTATTTACTCCGAAGATAGAGAATATGTTGGAACAAAACAGAGAGATAAAAAAAGCAAAGCAAGGAAAGAGAAAAAAGAACGGATTAGTTGCAATTAGTTGTGGAAAAGGATTTAAGCAAATATTTACCGAATTAGGCGCGGATAACGTCTTGGAGGGCGGACAAACAATGAATCCGAGCGTCGACAGCATTATAAACGTGGTTAACGACGTTTATGCGGAAAACGTATTTGTATTGCCTAATAATAAGAATATCGTCTTAGCGTGCGAACAAGCGAAGAGTTTAGTGGATTGCAATTTAGTAATAATTCCTACCGTAAACGTTCCGCAAGGTATATCGGCGGCAATGTCGTACGACTCGAACGAGGACGTCGATACTGTGCAAGATAACATGAATTTTGCCGCCGAAAGCGTAGACTGTATACAAATAACGCACTCGGTCAGAGATACCGAGATTGACGGTTTTAATCTGAAAAGCGGCGACGTTATTGCCATAGAAAAGGGAATAATCGCAAAAGGTTCGAACGCCGGGGACGTTGCGTTGGACGCCTTAAAAACCAAAGAAAAATCAAATATAAGCACCATAACGCTATATTACGGAGATGAGGTAAAAGAAGAAGAAGCCGCTTCGCTCAGAGACAAAATAGAAGAAGAGTTCGAGGACAGCGACGTAACGGCTGTTTTTGGCGGTCAAAATCATTATAGTTACTATATTAGTATAGAGTAATGCTATCCGATATTAAAGGCGTCGGCGCGGTATTAGAAAAGAAACTAAATGCGCTCGGCGTCTTTTTTGAAAAAGATTTAATTGACAGATTGCCCAAGGGATATGTCGATCCCGCCGTTTCAACGTGTTTAGAAAATTCTCTTGACGGAGACTATTGTTTATTTGACGCCGAAGTGCTAAGCGTAGGGGTTCCTTTTTCGAAAGGGAAAATGAATATTTGCAAAGTTTTGGCAAAAAACGCTCAAAATTTCATATCTATCGCTTGGTTCAATCAACCGTATATATCAAAAATATTAAAGGTTAACGAGCAGTATACTTTTTACGGAAAACTTAAAATTAAGGATAATCGATACACATTTGCTAACCCTCTTTTTGAAGAAAAAGGAGCAAATAAAAAGTTTAGATCGATAACGCCGATTTATTGGACAAGGGGAATTATTCCGCAAGGTGTGTATAGAAATATTGTGGACGAGGCGTTAAAAACGTATGACTTTCGGTCTGTTATATCGAACGAATTAGAAAATGAATTCGATTTACCATCTCTGCAAGAAGCCTACGAATGTTTGCATAACCCTAAAAATTTAGACTTGAAAATTTATAAAGATAGAGTGCTTATAGAAAATATTGTAAAACGGATATGTGCTTATTCGGTAGCAAGAGATACAAAAAATAACAATCACTCAACATACGAAGTAGGCGTTAATGTGAATGATTTCATTTCCGAATTGCCTTTCAGTCTTACCGTAAGCCAGGTAGACGTTATAGACGATATTATTTGCAAATTAAAAGGGGAAAAGAGATTTAACGGTATTTTGTGCGGAGACGTAGGAAGCGGTAAGACTGTCGTGGCGATGGCAATAGCGTATTTTGCTATTAAATGCGGGCATCAAGCAGCGATTATGGCGCCGACTGAAATTCTTGCGTATCAACATTTTTGCTTCGCGTCAAAATTTTTGAAACCGCTAAAAATCGATGTGGCATTTTTATGCGGAAATACAAAAAAATCCGAAAAAGAGTTGATAAATAGAAGATTAAAAAACGGCGATATCGGCTTGATAATAGGAACACATTCACTAATAAGCGAAAAAGTCGAATTTTCCGATTTATCGTTAGTTATCGAAGACGAACAGCATCGTTTCGGAGTTGCGCAAAGAACGGAATTGGTATCAAAAGGAAAGAATGTGGATTTGCTTACGTTAAGCGCTACGCCTATTCCGCGCTCAATGCAATTACTTGCATACGGCGAGAGCGATTATTATACGATATCGCGTAGATTCGATTACGTCACTAAAACTTCAATTGTTCGAAAAGAAAAAAGAAGCGCTATGTGGCAATATATTAAAACCGAATGCGAAAAGGGCAATCAGGCTTACGTCGTTGCGCCGAGAATCTTTGACGTCGAAGGCGTGGAGATGGATTCCGTGGAAGCCTTAAAAGCGGAATTGACCGCAGTTTTCGGCAGTACGCTCGGAGTGTTGCACGGGAAAATGAAATCCGAAGATAAAGAAAACGTAATAAATGATTTTTCAAAAAGAAAAATCGCCGTTTTATTGTCTACGCTCGTTATAGAAGTCGGTATCGACGTTCCTAACGCGGGAATCATTGTCGTAATGAACGCCGAAAGATTCGGGTTGGCTACGTTGCATCAATTACGCGGTAGAGTCGGAAGAGACGGTAAGCAAGCATACTGTTTCTTATATTCGGAAAAAAAACCCGATTCTGCGCTAAAAACTCTTTGTAAGGTTAGCGACGGATTTGAAATAGCGGAGGCTGATTTCGATCTCCGCGGAAGCGGCGATATTTTCGGTCTCGAACAATCGGGAGCGAGCGGACTCGAAGGTCTTAATTCAAAATCTTTGCAAAAAGCAAAAAAAATAGCGGATAGAATAGATTTGTCGGCGGCGCGACCGTTACTTGCAGAGGAAATAGAAAAATTTTCGCTTCGCAACGTTACGTTAAATTAAAACGATTTTTTTTTACAAATTTTACCCTTGATTTTTACTACATAATATGCTATATTATATTTAGTATATTATTGGAGTTGTGTTGCTTATGAGAAAGTCGAGAATATTCATGGTTATTCTGACAGTAGTCGCGTTAGTCGTTTTGTGCGGTTCGTGTACGCAAAAAGGCGTTATCGACAATGACACAGGAGAAGAAGTGATAATAAACGCGGCAAATATCGATACGATAGAAATAGAGGACGCCGAAACTCTAAAAGAAATCGGGTTTTCGTTAAGCACTTTCAAGATTAGCGACGTAAAAATTCGCATAAATTTCATTGATGAAACTTCGGTATTGATCGATTTAACCGAAAGCATGATCAGAGCGGAAGATAAAGCCAAACTCTCGGTACCCGCAACGCACACTCTGACGATAAATTGTTACGGCAAAACCGTTACTCTTACATTAAAACTGTTTACGGAAGAAGCGCAAACGATAGCCGTTACGTTTTACGGCGACGACGGAAAAAAACTTATAAATACTCAGTACGTTAAAGTTGGAGAAACCGTTATAAAACCGCAACCCGAATCTAAACCCGGGTATTCGTTTATCGGTTGGAAAGACAGAGAAACGGGTACTGTGGTCACGGACCTTGCATTCACAAAAGATACGGGGTTGGTTGCATATTATTTACCCGACTATTACGACGTCGAGTATTTTTATAAAATAGGCGAAAAATCATTCCTAATCGAAACGAAAAAAATAAAAAGGAACGGAGACGCTTTAGCGGAAGCGCCTTCGATACCTCTTGTGTCCGGTTATAGCAACGGGAGATGGGAAGACGAAAGTTCCATGAAAAAAATAGACGGAACAAAACTTTCTTTTTACGCCGTTTACGATACCGACAAAGTTCTTGTTACCTTCGAGTACTACAAGCATACGGAGGGCGTTTATTCGAAATACGATATCTTTTGGAACGTGGACAACGAGACGGAAGGCATAGTTCCTCCGAGCGACGTCAATAACGTCGAGCAGTATATTTTCCTGTATTGGTATACGCTTCGTAACGGAAAGCGAGTGAAAGTCGACTTTCCTTATAAAGTTACCGGAGAGGTTACGTTTACCGCATATTATGTTTCCATAGAAAAAGGAACCGAAGGGATAGAATACGAACCTGTCGGCGATAACGGGTACAAAATTGTCGGATATCACGGCGAGGACGCCACGGTTTCCGTTCCCAATTACTATACTACCGACAAATATGGTAAACGACCGATTGTCCAAATAACCGACAACGCGTTTGCCGGAAAAAATATTTCCACGTTTTACGTTGCTAAAGAGAACACGTATTTCAGAGTTCACGACGGAGTGCTTTACGACGTTAACAGAGAGAAACTTATCTCTTATCCTTCTGCAAACGAAAGAAAAACTTTTACCGCATACGATAAAACGGAAAAGATTGCTCCGTATGCGTTTTACGGCGCAAAGAATTTGACTCAAATCATTCTTCCGGCGGGGATAAACGAAATAGGCGAGTATGCTCTTGCCGAATGCGGGAATCTTGAATGGTTTGAAATACCCGCCGACGTTACCGCAATCGCCAAAGGAACGTTTTACTGCTTAGAAAACAGTAATATGAAGAGTTTGAGAATGGGCAACAAAATTACCGAGATTAAAGACAATGCGTTTTTCGGCTTGAACTCTTTAACGGAATTGCAGTTATCCGCGACTTTGGAAAGTTTAGGTAACGAGGTGTTTGTCGGGTGCGATTCTCTTAGAAGCGTGGGAATAGCGAACACGAATAAAACGTTTACCGTTTTTAACGGAGCTTTATATAAGAACAACACAACGCAAACGAATCCGTATCAATACCTATATCTTTATCCCGCTAAGTATTCGGCAATTTCAGCCACGGAGTACGCCGTCAATAAGGATACCAGAATGGTTATGAGCGGAGCGTTCAATAACGTGACTTTGGTGTGTATTGACTTTGAAACGGACGAAATCGAATTTCAAACGAGAAGCATAGTGGCGCCGTCGTTGTACGCCGTTAGATTTGCAAAAACGAAAGTTAACGCCGCGGAAAATGCGTTGGGCGGCTTTTTGCCCGAAATAATATACTATAGAGAAGGCGCTTCTTTGCCGGACGAATTCGACGAAAGCAGACGCGTTAAATACACAAACGATACCTGGACGTCTTTTAACGAATATTACTTAGGTAGTTTTTCATACGTTGTGGACGAAAACAGAAACGTAACGATTGTCGGATATAAAGGTACGGACAAGAGCGTAACCATTCCGACGCAAATCGGCGGGTTCCCGGTTGTTGCCATAGGAAAATATGCATTTGCGGATAACGTGAATATTACCGAAGTCGAGTTTTCGGACGGAATAGTTTTAATTTCCGAATATGCTTTCTATAATTGTAAGAATCTTACGAAAGCGGTATTCGGCAAGAGTCGCACGAGTATAGGAAATAAAGCGTTTGCCGAATGTTCGTCGCTTAACGAAATATACGCCGACGACATGAACGTCGTTAATTGCGGGGATAACGCGTTTGACAACGTTCCTTTTATTGATTCGCAAGAGTTAGTCGAAATAGGCGGTCTTTTGATAAAGTACAACGGATGCGGCGAAAAAGTTGTTATACCGAACGACGTTACGATAATATATAACGACGCGTTTGCGGATAAGTATTCCGTTAACGAAATCGATTTTTCGCAAGCATCGCAGTTAAGACATATAGGAAAAAGAGCGTTTGCAAATTTATGCGACGTGGAATCGGTCATTTTCCCGCATACTTTGGAAAAAATAGAAGATTTCGCTTTTTCAGGTTGTACGCATTTGGCGTCTATTAATAATTTAGCGGGCGTAGAAGTAGACGAGGATAAAGCATTTGATAATACCGAATATAAAAACAATGCTTCAATAGAATCGAATTGGCAAGTCGAAGACGGCAAGTTGATCAGATACAAGGGAACTGCGTCGCTGATAGTTATTCCGGAAAGAATAAAAGAAATAGCGCCCGGAGCGTTTGCCGATAACGCATACATAGAAACGGTTATATTTAATTCCCAAATAAAAGAAATATTCGAAAAAACTTTCTTTAATTGTGCAGGATTAAAGAAAGTACAGTTTACAGCGTCTTTGACCGCAATACGCGAACACGCTTTTGCTAATTGCGTAAATCTTTACGATATAAACTTTGAAGTTGCATCCTCTTTGAAAGAAGTCGCAGCCGACGCTTTCGATAATACCGCATGGTTAAACACATATTTGGACGATTCGATAATTATTAACGATATTTTCTATAAGTATCAAGGCAAAATGTCGATTTTGCACGTGAGAAATGCGATAAAGAAGA
>CAKRAY010000030.1 GCA_934296355.1 uncultured Clostridia bacterium | reverse complement strand
CGTAAGGCGTTCCCCCTTACTGTATCCCCCTAAGGGGAAATTGTGAAAAGTGTCATTTCCACAATTTCGTATTATACCGTAAATCTTTTTCTTTTTTTTAGATAAATGTTTATGTGCGGCTATATGCTTATTGAAGAACACGGTTCATTCGCGTAACTGCGATGCAACGTGCGTACGTTGCCGACGAACGTGTGGCGCCGTAATCTTGACAATATTGAATTATTGTTATATCATATATTTTGTATAAATGTAAATACGTAGACACCCACGCGCGAGCAAGCGCATACGCGTATACGCTTGACGACTCGGTTACGGAGGCATAATGAAAAGAAAATCGCCGTTTTTTATTTTATTATTACTTATAGTCGCTTTGACGATGATTATTTCCGCTTGTAACAAAACGGAACCCGACGATATATACAAGCCGGACGACGACAAGCAAGAAGAGAAGTATTTCACAATGGTCGTAGACGACGACGGGGATATTTCCAAGCGTAATTATAAGCAAGGCGAAGTCGTTACCGTAACCGGTAAGGACGCGTCGACCGACGGCGGCGTTTTCGTGTGTTGGAAAGCGCAAGGCGAGCCGTATTCTTACGAAAAACGCATTGAATATACCGTAAACGGCGACGCGGTGTTAAAGGCGGTTTACTCTAAGACGGTCGAGTTTTCTTTAGACTGTGCCGATTGCGACAAGTTGACCGATTCTACGGCGACGATTAACTTCGACGATAAGAATAAAAAAAGCAATTCCGTTAATCTTTACGAGGGTTACTCGTTCGTTTTACCCGTTCCGACTTTGGCAAGGCACAATTTTAAGGGTTGGAGCGTAAAAGTAGGCGAAGAAACGAAGAACGTTACCGACGAAAACGGCGTTTCTTTAAGCGTTTTTCACGTCGCCGATTTTGCGCTTGACGCGGACGGAAAAATCACGTTTTTCCCGAAGTTTGAAGAAAGAGGGTTCATTACCGTCACGGTTACTACCGGCGCGACGGGCAACGTTACCGTAACGAAATGGTACATAGAGGACGGAGATTGCGTAATTAAAGCGGAAACCGTACCCGACAAAAAGTGTATCGCGTGGTATAAAAACGACCACGCCGCGTCGGTTTCGTCGAGCGATACGGTGGTTATTTTACAAAAAGATATGAACGCGGGCGATGAAATTAAATTTCACACCGAATATAAAGAGGCGTACAAACTTACGGTAATCAAGGGCAAGCAAAGCGGTTACTTCACTAAGGAAGAAAGCGTTAGTTTGTCGGTTATCTTGCCGCCGGGACAAGAGTTCAAATCTTGGACGATTAAAGAGGGCGATAAAGTTTATACGCTCGGCGAGTATAAAGAAAAACTTTGCCTTATAGACGGCGCCGAGTTCGTGTATTACGACGAAAATAAGAATGAAACCGTACGCGCGGAAAAGACGGAAGAAGTACGCGTTTGCAAAGCGGATTACTCGTTCACGTTCGGGTATCTGGAAAAACTCGGCTTGACCGTTTCGGGTAAAAGAACGGAGATAACCGCCAATTTCACGCAACTTTTATACACGCTTACTTATAGAATAAACGCTATGGTAAACGGTAAAAACGCGTTAGGCGGCGGCGCGTACGAAGAGAATTTGAGCGAGTTCACGGACGTAGGTAACGGTATTTACGAGTTAGTAGCATACGTGCGTTACGGAGAGGCGATAAGTAGGGTAAAAGTGCCGAAAATACAGCATTATAAGTTCGTGGAGTGGCAAAACGACGCCGCGGGCGAAAACATACCCGACTATATGCCGAAAAAGAACGTGCTTTTGGTGGGAACTTTCCTTGCGGAGCAGTATAAAATCAGCGTTGACGCGGAGGAGTACGGAAGCGTGAGAATAGGCGCGACCGGCAATATTGTAGGCGGATATTTCGATTACGGCAGTACGGTAAAAATCTACGCCACGGCAAACAGCGGATATTGCGCCGATAAGTGGGTAGATTCGCGCGGACTTGCGGTGTGGGAAACGAATAAAGAAGGCGTAGAGGGCGGTATCGCGCTCGACACGTCCGCCGTAGGCAAGGATATAGAATACGTGTTCCTTTACGAAGTGGGCGGCGAAAATAATCTGAGATTGGTTTTCGACAGAAGAGAATATACCATATCTTACCGCCTTACGGTCGTTTACGACAACGAGGACGTTACCGGAGATAAAGAGTTTTTCGCGAGAACCGACGAGTTTAACGATAACGAAACGGAAGAATCTATAAAGAGTTTGTATAGATTTAAGTATAAAGACGAGGGTTGCGCGTTAAGAGCGGCGTATAAAGAAACCGCGCTCGGACTTAAATTCGCCGACAAATGGAATTTCTCGGGCTGGAGCGTCGTGGGCAATCTCGTACCGACGAGCGGCGCGTTCTCGATGCCGAGCAGCGATATCGTGGTAGAAGGCACTTATACCATAAAAGCGTATAACGTAGACTTTAGTAAAGACAAAGGTATAAGGTCGTACGAAGTGAAAACGGTAAACGGCAAAAACGCCGAGGGGTATAAGAAAGGCGACTCGTTCTTAATACCCTACGGCTCGAAAATCGTGTACGACGTAAAAGCGGAAAAAGGCTACGCTTACGAAAAAACCACCGTCAACAAGACCGCCGATATCGAGTACAGGACGATACGGGACGAGGTAGACAAGTACGGCTACGAAGTTTCCTTCGATATGCTCGTTTCCGCTTCCGACGGAATAGCGTTTACCATGTCCGCGACCAAACTTTTCTTTGCTATCAAGTATTACGCGAGAACGGACTACGCCAGCCTTAACGAAGCGAAAGGAATAGAAAAATACGTCGTTTTCGACCCGACCGACGTGAAAACTATCGGCGGCAAAGAATATATGCTCGTAAAATACACGAAAGAAACGGCGGACGAAAGCGTTCTTAACCCGGTAGACGGGGACGAGTACGGCTACGACGACGTTATTTCCGCGTTGAAATTTACTACCGAAAAAGTAGAAAATCAGCAGTATACTTTTGAAACTTGGACGAAAATGACCTATGAAAACGGCGTTTATAACAGCACACTCATGCCCGACGAGGACTTATGGGCGTACGGCGAGTTCAAAGTAAAGAGTTACAAAGTTTCTTTAACTACCGGCACGTTTAAGTTCGACGAAAACCCGAACAAGAGATATTACACGAGCGAAGCGGAAGTTCTGAGAACGGACGACGGTAAAACTTTCGAAACGCCCGGCGAAGTGAGCGAAGAGAACAGCGAAAACGAGTTCCATTACTATACTTCGTTAAAATTCAGCACGCTCGACCCGACAGGGTATAATTTCAGGGTTTGGAAACTCACTTCCGACAATAAAACCGTTACCCTCGACACGAACGTTACGGCGGGAGTGAAACAAAACAAAGACGGCTACGAATACGTAGTTTCCGCGGACGGCGATATCACGCTTTACCTCGACAAAAACGTAAAAGTTTCCGCCGAGTACGATATTAAGAGATTCAAAGTCATTCTCGACACCGATTACGTTTATTACAACGAGAGCAAAGAAATTAACATTACCGGTAAAGGCAGCGAGGGCGAGTACTTGTATCTAAGCAACTTATCGATAGGCTTACTGTCGCCGGAAGATAAACTTACCCGTTACGGCAATAAAGTGACCGATATAATAATAAGTTACGAAAAAGACGGAATTATCGAAGAAAGCGAAAGAATTCCCGTCAATCTCGACGACGAAAACTATGTATACGCCTCGAAAACCTGGAACACCGAAGCGGTAAAAGACTATAACGTAAGAATAAGCGCGGTAGAAGAGAAAATCGAGTACAAAATTAAGTACTACGTTTACTACGGCTTAAAAGATATCAACGAACTTAACGATTCCACGCCGAAAGCGGACATTCGTAACGCGAGCGATACGGTAAGGTATAACGAACAAATAACGCTATTACAAGAGGACGAAATAAAAGACAGGCTTAACGATATGGGTATCGACACCGACCGCTATATGTTCAGCGGTTGGTATGAACACGTGGGGGATAAAAAGTTCGATAACAATTCTAAGCCGGGCGACGCGATGGCGAAAGCGCTCGACGCAGAGGACAATTACATCCCCCCCGTTTGGAAACATACCGGTTATAATAAAAACAAAACGTACAGTTGTTACCTTATAGATATATTCGAATACGCGGATATAGAGGGCGGCAAAGCGGCGAGATTATCGTCGAAAATAACGAACGTATATTCGTACAATATGTATTTTAAAAATAAATACAGAACGGTTTCCTTACCGGAAGAAGCGGGCGTTACCGCAGTGGGCGGTTTTGCAGGAACTAAATTAACTTCGCTTACCTTGCCCGCCAATATACTTACGATAGAAGACGGCGCGTTCAAGAATTGCGATATTTTAACGCGTATAGACTACTCTTCGTCGAAGATAAAGAGTATAGGAAACAGCGCGTTCGAGGGTTGCGTTTCGCTATTATCGAGCGCGATTTCCGACGCGCCCGGCACGCTTTCCGAGATAGGCGATTACGCGTTCAAGGGTTGCGGTTCCTTTGCGGAAGTCAATATAAAATCGAGCGTTTCCGCCATAGGAACGGAGAGTTTCGCGGGACTTAGCAAACTTACCGAAGTTACTTACGACGGTAGCACGAGAGTGGATAACGGCTTCGTAGGCAACGACGTATTCAAAGATTCGGCGAGCGAAAGCGGCGGTTTCTCCGTCATTATCGGCAAAAACGCAAGTTACGTTGCGGGCGGTTTGTTTGGTGGCAACGTCTTGTTGAAGAAAGTTACGCTTTTAGATGGCGGCAAAGCGACCGAGATAGGTTCGGGCGCGTTCCAAAGCACGGCGATAAGCGAAATAACCGGTTTGTCGCGCGTAACTTTAATTGCCGACAACGCGTTCAGGAACTGTACGTACCTTACCGCTATCGACCTACGCGAAACGACCGTTACCGACGTGGCGAAGAACAGTTTCGAGGCTTCAGGGTTGAATATAATTTACTTGCCGAGTACGGTTACCAACATAGATTCGAGAAGTTTTTATAACTGTAAATCGCTCGTTAAAGTATATTACGAAACCACGGGCGGCGAGAGCGTACTGACCAAAATCGGCGCGAACGCGTTCGCGTCGTCGGGAAGCGCGTTCGTTCCGCTTTCCGCATTCGCGCCTACGAGCAAAGAAGAAAGCGGCGAAAAGACGATAGATATACCGTCTTCCGTCGTAGATATAGGACAAGCGGCGTTCGCGAACGCGCAAGGCGCGGAAACCGTGCGTTTATCGTCCGAAACGATAACCTTGGGAAGCGGTTGTTTCAATATGATAAAGACCTTAAAGCATATCGACTTCAACGTAAGAGAGGGCGTTTCTTCGGATATGGTATTCGGCAACTCGGGGCAAAGCGGACTTACGCTGAAACTGGGCGAACGAGTGGAAAAAATAGGCACGAAAATGTTTAACGGCGCGGTGGGGCTTAGCGAAGCGGTTCTTCCGCAAAGTTTGGTTTCGATAGGCGACGGAGCGTTCAGCGGAATAAGCGCGCTGACGAAAATCGCGATAAAATCGGCTAATCTCGAAGATTTAACCGAAAGCGGCGCGTTCGCGACGACGAGCGCGAAGAGCGTATCGGTAGAGATTTACGGCACGGTAAACCGTTTGCCGAGTAACTTGTTCGTAAACGCCGCGGTAAAAACGGTAAGTTTCTTAGGTTTTACGGGAAGCGAAGAACTGAGCCTTGCCGAAAGGTCGTTCGCCGACGTCGGCGCGGACGTAACGTTCCCGCGGCTTAACAAACTCGTTCTCGAAGAATACGCGTTCAAAGACGCGCAAACCAAGAATCTTGTATTCGACGCGGACACGTCGAGAATAGAAATCGGCGCGAAATCGCTCGCTACGGAAAACGGTTTCAAAACGAGCGGCGTGAAAATAAACATAATGGGCAAACAAATCGACGCGGGTACGGCGGAGATTAAGACCCCGGGCGATAAACTTATCATAGAAAAGGGCGAAAACGGCTACGTAGGAACGGTTTACGGCGGTATGAAGTTCGTGAAAACCTACGACCTCCTCGCTTCGGACCGTTTGGTAATCGCCTCGAACGGAAGTTTGAGCGTAGAAAAAGCCGATTTATACGTTCACGGCGCGATAGAAGACAACGGCGCGCCTGTAACGAGCGGTTCGCAAAGAATAATAGGCTACGGTCAAAACGAGTCGGATTTACTTGTTAAAACCCAAAAAACGTACTATACCGACGTAATAGTAGACCGAGATATCACGCTTAGCGCGGATTACGAAGCGCAAAAAGCAAGCGGCGAGTTCGGTATAAGCGTCGGCGCGACCTTAAACGCGGGCAATCACGCCGTTATCGTATCGGTAAAGAATCTCGCGATTAACGGTTTACTTATCGCCGAGGGCGAAGTTTCCTTGTCTTACGTAGGCTGCGTTAATTCAGGCGGCGCGATAAGATTGCCGAATACGCAGGAAAGGAACGTAACGCTTAATGAGGGCGCGGAAGGAAGCGTAAGGACGAGGAAGATTATAGGAAGCGACGCGGTTAAAGTTCTCGGCGGCGAAATAAAGGTAACTTTGCGCGGTTCGGCGGGTATAACGTACGAAATAACGCAAGGTTCGGAAGCGGAAATTAACGGTTTTATCGGCTTGTACGATATAGACAAAGTGGTGTTCGGCGGAACGGCGCGCGTTTCTGCCGCGCTCGACTGGACTGTTCCCGAGGGCGAGTTTAGGGAAGGCAACGTAATAGAAGTAAACAATAGATTTACGATAAAGAAAGTTATCGGCGCGCCCAACGCGGTTTGCGATATGTATAAGACCGCCGCAAACGGAGGAAGGCGTTACTATGCGGACATAATTGACGGTAAAGACGACGTTTCGAGCGATTATAAGGGCATGGCGATAAGAATGTTAAGAAGCGTTACGCTTAGCGCGGCGCTTGCGTTCGACGCTCCGACCGAACTTTACTTTAACGGGTTCTCGCTCGGCGGCGATACGCTCGATAGAATTATCGAAGTGAGTTACGCAGTCGGCGGCGCGACGGCGTTCACCATGTACGGCGCGAACGTTTTACAAAACAAAGCGGGCGCGGAAAGCGCGATTTACGTCGGCGGCGCGGCGAGTATAAAATTCGATTCGCAAAGCGCGAACAAAGTGACGAGCAGCGGCAAATACGGTATTCTTTCCGAAGCGAGCCTCGATATAAGCAAGTTGAACGTTACTTGCGAAAACGGCACGGCGATTTATTGCAAGAAAGATTTGCAAGTTGCCGATTCGACGATTATAGGTAAACTCGGCGCGATAGAAATTAACGGCGCGAACGTTATTTTAAGCGTTAAAAACTCCTCGCTCGTTGCGGAGGGAGCGGGTATAATAGCGGGCTTAGGCGTAATCGAAGCGACCGTAAACGGCGGAGAAATCAGAGCGAAAGAATCGGGTACGCTTAATTACGGAATAAAAGCGGAACAAAATAACTTTACCGCAACGCTTAAAAACTTGACGATAAAAGCGGTAAACGGCTTGGTTTTAAGCGAAGCAGGCAAAAACGTAACGATAGAGAATACGCGTATCGAAGCAATCGACTTGGGCGTGAAAATGCCCGGCGGCAGACTGGAAGTCAAGAAGAGCGCGATAAGTTCCGCTAACGGAACGCTCGACGCGCGCGAAAGAATAGCGACTATCGTAGTGTCCGGCGGCGTTAGCGAGTCGGGAAGTTCGGTTATAGACGCGGACAGCGAAGTAATAAACTCCGCGGGCGGTATCGGCGTGATTATGGAAAGGAACTACGGCTATGCGGGCGTGAGCGGCAGCGTTATGACGATTTACACCGAAAAAGTCGGCGTTTTGGCGGAAATTTCACACGACATGAAAGAAAAAGGCGAATACGGCAGGTACTATCTTTACAACGGGTACAAGTCGGCGTTCGACCTTAGGGGCGGAGCAAAGAGTTTGATGGGCTTCCGCGCCGAAGTCGTTAAAGAACCGACCGAAGATAACGCGAACGGCGTGACCCTTTACGCGATTAACGAATACTCCCAAGCGGGTGACGATTTGCAACAAAAGACGACCGACCTACTTAATTTGGCGGCGAACAACGCTCAAAGCGTGTTCTTCGACGGCGGTTTGGAAAAAACAAACGGCGTTACGCTTAAATACAACGTTCGAAGTGGCTGCGAACTCGTTTTCTACGGCGATATACCCGTAAACAAAGATTACGACTTGACGGGAAGCGGAAAAGTCGTTTACGCAAGCGTCGAAGATTTTAACGTGCCTTACTCGCAAGACACGGCGATAGACGCGGAAAAAGTGTATTACGGAAAAGTGACCTTTACTCTCGCGAGCGGTATAACCATAGATATAAACAATAAAATCAGCACGCAAGCGGGCTTACTCATAACGGCTGCGGAGCAAACGAGAATAAACTTAAAAGTCAACGATATTCCTACGGAAATAAGAGTTATCGCGAACGGAAAACACGTTGCGTTCGACGCCACGAGCGTTACGCTCGCAAACAACGTCGTTATGCAAGACGGCGTGGGCGGCGCGCCCGAATGTTCCTTGGTAGCGGCAAGATTAGAGGACGAAGAAAAGATTCGGTTCGAGAACGTCAGCGGCGGAAACTTTTTCATAGAAGCGTTCGGAAAGAAAGACAATACCGAAGGAAAAGTGATTTACGACGCCGTAAAACTTTGTCACGTGCAAGAATTCATCGCGCCTTGTGAAACCGGCACGCCGGGTACGATATACGAGTACGACTCGGCGGGGGTAAAAGACACCGGCGAATATCCGAACGAGTTTACGTTTAACGACGGTAACGTCTTTAACGTGCCGGAAAACAGAATCTATTCTCAAAAAATCGCTCCCGTAGGACACAATTTCATACTCGACCCCGACGACCCCGATAATTATCACATTTGTACGAGAGAAAACTGCAGAATAAAACAAAAGCAAGACCCCACAGGTCGTGATAAACATCGTAGAATGGGATATACGGAAATAAATGGAGTAAGATATTTAGGAGACTTTTGTTATTTAGGCAATACGTACAATACGTGTCCGTATCATGGCGCGGCGATAACGATAAGTGATCCCGATACGACGATGGAAGGTTTTACTAACGTTTTATGCGACGCTATTAGTGGTTTCGAAGCAGTTTCGGTTTACGAACACGAGACTTACGGAAAAATGTTACATTTACATGAGTCTTACTACGCCATCGGCACGCAAGAAGACGGTACGCTCGGTAGCGACAAGGCGAGAGTCCTCGACCATATCGTTAAGAAAACCGTGCACGGTGTAACTTATTACGCCGTGAAAGCGACGCGCTTTGAGGCATTATACAACACCATTGAGCCTATAAGCAAGGAAGCGTACATAATCATCGACGATATCGTAGAAGAAGAGAACGGTTTCAGAAGCGTGACGGTCGGCGGCGCGACGAAACAAGTTTTGTACGGTTCCGACGTAAGCGAAAACATACACTTAGGCGCGATTATTTACGGAAACGACAGTACGGCGATAAGCGCGTATAACGCATATCTAAGAAGATTCCCCGTGACGATTAACGGCGTTTCTTACACGCCTTCGCTTGCGTATAGCGGTTCGGAAAAGACCATGGGCGCGCTTATAGGCGATTGCTTCGAATATTTCGAAGCGCGCAGAGCGTTCCTCGTAGAATTGAAACTCACGGACGGCAACGGAAACGAACTGTCGGACGGTGTGAATAGGTACGCGCTCGTTAAACACGAATGCTCGCGGTATACCTACGTTAAAATCGACGAAAACACGCATAAATGCGGCGGTTGCGGCGAAGTTACCGCGCACGAATACGGCTACACCGCGATGGGACTGGGCGACTTCTACTATTACGAAACGGTAAGTAATCCCGACGGTACGGAAACGCAAAACAAGGTACGGTTTACCGGTTTGGACGCGTCGGACACGAGTTATTTAGGTTTCTTACACACTTACTGCACGAAGTGCGGACAAACGGACGCGCCCGACAATTTCGTTACCACGGGCGATTCCAGCAAGACGTTCGCGGAAATAAAGGCGTTACTTGACGGTAAGAAATTCTTCTACGGAGCGACGACTTACACGATTGAAATAAGCGTGGAGCAGTTCGGTATCGAAGATATGACCGAAGAGGAGATTTCGGCGCTCAGCGTGACGGAATGCGTCGAAAAGGCGGGTGGCATAACGCTTTGGCAAGAAGGCAACGAGAGTACGCTATACTACGTAGTGCAGTTGACCTTATATAAGGACGGCGCGGACGAAGCCCCGAACTTCGCGTACGCGCTGATTCCCGTGGTATAAAAGGAGAAAAGAAGTATGATTATCTATTTCAGCGGTACGGGCAATTCGTACAGCGTGGCGAGTAAACTCAGAGAAAACGGCGAAAAACTCGTTTCCGTTTTCGATGAAAAGAGCGGAAAATACGAGGACGAAAGAATCGGCTTCGTATATCCCGAATATTGTAGCGGTTTACCGCCGAAAATGCGCGAGTTTATGGAAAAAAGCGAGTTTAACGCCAAATACTTTTTCGCGGTGGCGACTTGCGGAGCGAGTTATAAGGCGAGTTTGGGCGAGATAGAATTTTATTTGAAAGAAAAGGGCAAAAACCTTAATTACGTCAATAAACTCATTATGCCCGACAGTTGCGTTCTGCTGGCGTTCCCGCCGAGCAAGGTAGAAAGCCTTCTCGCAAGCGAAACGGAGAGAGTAAACGCGATAAGGGAAGACTTAAACAGGCGCGAAATAAACACGATTAGAGTAAAAAAACCGCGCGGCGCGAAAAACCGCTTCGTATGGTTTCTTTTCGGTTCGGTTTTGGGCGTTTATAGAAAAAAGAGTACGGAAAACTGCGTTTCTTGCGGCAAATGCGTCAAGGCGTGCAAGGCAAACAACATAACGCTCGAAAGCGGCAAAGTATCGTTCGGGAACAACTGTTACGAGTGTTTCGCGTGCATTAACGCGTGTCCGAAGAACGCGATAAGGTTCGGCGCGATAAAGGCTACCGATAAAAAAAGATATACGCACCCATGCGAAAGAGAGGAAGGATAATGGCAATTTTAGAAGTTAAAAACGTTTGTAAAACGTACAAAACCCGGGGTAAAAAGGTGATTAAAGCGGCGGACGACGTGAGTTTTTGCGTGGACGGCGGCGAAGTCGTAGGCTTGATAGGACCTAACGGCGCGGGCAAAAGCACGATAATAAAAATCATTACCGGCTTAGCGAAAGCGCAGTCGGGCAGCGTGACGGTTTGCGGTTTCGACGTGGAAAAAGAACGAGAAAAAGCCTTGGCGAACGTCGGTTGTATCGTAGAAAACCCCGACTTATATAAGGATATGACGGGACTTAACAATCTCGTGTATTTTTACAGTCTCGAACCGTACGACCCTACGAAGAACCCCGACAATCTCTCTAAAAAAGATTTTTATAAAAAAAGAGCGACGGACCTTATGCGGTTAGTCGGATTGGAACAAAGAAAAGACGATTTGGTAGTAAAGTATTCGCTCGGTATGAAGCAACGCTTGGGCATTGCGCAAGCGCTTATAGGCTCGCCTAAATTGCTCGTTCTCGACGAACCGACCAACGGTCTCGACCCCGCGGGAATTAAGGAAATGCGCGATATTTTGCGTCGACTTGCCCACGAATACGACGTTGCGGTAATGGTCAGCAGTCACTTACTTAGCGAAGTTCAAATAATGTGCGACCGCTACGTAGTCGTTTCTAACGGTAAAATCGTCGGTTCTTACACGAAAGACAACCTTATCGACGAGCAAAGCGGCAGAATAGTGCTTACCACGGACGACGTAGTCAAAGCGCGCGACGTTTGCGCCGCGCTTTACGGCAAAGCGGAGATACTCGGTAACGGTAAAGTCGCGATCGGTACGGAAAAGGACGTTACCGAAGTCGTTAAAGAACTCGCCGACGCCGACGTGAAAATCTTCGGCATAACCAAAGAAGAACGCACGCTCGAAGATTTGTTTATCAACGTTACGAAAAAGCAAAACGGCGAAGCCGAGGCCGTCGAGGCGCAACCTACGGAAGAATCGAGCGAAAACGCGGGCGCGGAGGAAAAGAAAAATGATTAACTTAATTAAGGGCGAGTTTAAGAAAAATCTCAAAAAAGGTTCGATAATCACGCTATCGATAATATATATCGCGTTAATCATCGTCACGGCGGTGGCGTTTAACGTGTTGAAGGAACTGTCGGATTCGATAGGGGGCGATTTAGACGGAAATATATCCGTGAATGAATCTCATGAGGGAAGAATTTACAAGGAAGAGGAAATCGATTCGCTGATTGCCGAAACGAAAGACGAAATAGAGCTTATGAAAGAGCAAATGAAAAAAGACAAGCATTACGACTCGGAACTTAAATATGCGCAAAGCAAACTGAAAGCGTACGAGTATATAAAGAGCAATAAACTTTTCGGCTCGCGCGTTTCCATAGTCGGTATAGACAGGGATATAACCGAAGGTTTAACCGCCGAGAAATTAGTAGATTTGTTCGTAAAGTTCGGCGGCGGCGTGGCGATTATATACGCGATAATTTTAGGCGCGAGGTTGTTTGCCGACGAGTACAAGAGCGGCACGATAAAAATGCTTATGTCGCGCCCCTTGAAAAGAAGTAAAATAACCGGTGCGAAGATGATTATGCTTCTTAGCACGGTGGCGTTTTTCGTGTTCGTACCCACGCTTATAATCTATCTTTACGGCTTGATTGCCTATCCCGCGGACGGCGCGACCAAGGTGCTTACCGTCTTTAACGGTACGTCGGCGTACACGACCACGGTCGGCGCGCTCGTGTTCGGCGAGATAATGGAAGTATTCTTAGAAGCGGCGATTTTGGGTCTTATATCTTTCTGTTTGGGAACCTTAACTCGCAAACCGTCGCTCGGCTTAATTATATCGTTGGTGGTGTTCGTGGGCGGCGGACTGGTTACGAGTTTGCTCGGAATCGCCGCGTTCACGCTAAGTAACGCTTTTGAGTTTATGAACTTCTTTACGGTTAGCGCAAGCGTGCCTATTAAAGGTAACTTCTTTATTTCTCTAACGATAATGGCGGTTTGGACCGCCGCGGCAATCGCTACTACGTTCCTCGTTGTGGATAAACGCGACGTATAATATCGGTACCAGCAACGTGTGACGTTGCATCCAATTTACGCGAATAGGCGGTATTCTTGTTTAAGCGTATAGCCACGTATGAGCATAACACGCGAAGCCTCGACTTTCCTTTGTGCTAATGCGTACTGT
>CAKRAY010000029.1 GCA_934296355.1 uncultured Clostridia bacterium | reverse complement strand
TCACACGCTTCCGCGGCTATATGCTTATAGAAGAATACTGTCGGTTCGCGAAGATTGGGTGAAGCGTCACACGCTTCAGTTGCGAGACAGATATCTTACCAAGGTAGCGTAGAGTTTTGCGGAGGCTTCGCAAACGACCTCTTCGTAACTCATTGCGGCATTCTCGCCCGCGCCGTCGGATATACACCTTAACGCAGCGAAAGGCACGTTCGCTCTGAAACACACTTGCGCGATTGCGCCCGACTCCATATCGCAACTTATCGCATCGAAACTGTTTACGATAAAGTCGCGGGTTTTCTCGTCGGCAACGAACCTATCGCCGCAAGCGAAAACTCCTTTTTTAGTGTTGGAACACTTGACTAAATCGTCGACAAGCTGCCTATCGCAATCGAAGTAAATCTTATTTACCGTGCTTACAAACCCGATTTCGTCGCCGAGCGCGCTCGTGTCCACGTCGTACTGCACGCACGAAGCGGATACGACGATATCGAGTACGTTGCTTTTACCCAAGCCACCGCTTACGCCGATGCTGATTATTTCGTCTGGTTTATAGTTCTTTATTAAAGATAAGGTCGCGTATGCGGCGTTGACTTTTCCGATACCGCTGTTTACTATAACGCACTTTTGGGCGCAAATCTTACCTAAGTAGAAGTCTAACCCGTCTTTCGTTTTCTTTCTCAAAGAATTGCCGCCTAAAAACGGCTCTAACTCTTTGTCCATTGCGATAATAATACCTATCATTTATTCTCCTAACTTAGAATTACGTCCATCCACATTTCGTCGAGCTTTTGATTGTAAACGCCGTAGTCTTTCATAATCGCGCAACGTTTTAAGGTTTCGTCCGACGGGAACAAGAGGTCCATATACATTTCTTTGAAGCCTTCGTAAGTTCCTTCGAACGTTTCTTCGTCTTCTTCGAGGTCGGCTTTATAACTTTCCAAAGCCGCTTTTATCGCCGTGGTAGAGCCCGCGTAATCCATGCAGTCGTACGCTATGTCTTCTTCGGAAAGATATTCGATGAAAGCGTTGGCAAGGTGAGGGTTTTTCGCGTAAGTCGGAATGACGAACGCGTCAAGCCATACGTTACTGCCCTCTCTCGGCACGGTGTAGTAAAGATTTCTGTTCACTTCGCCCTCTTCGCCGGTCATTATATATCCGGCGTCGCAACTCCAAAACAAACCGAAGTGTCCTTTCTTACCGTCGGTATCGCGGATGAGTTCGTCCTTTCCCGAATCGACTTCGTAGTCGTACACGTTCTTTTTTTGCGCCATCAAGGCTTGCTGAGCGCGAGCGATGGTTTCGTCGTCCGTTTCGTCGAAAATGCCGAGCAAAATTTTCTTGTATTCGGGATTGTCGTAGTTCATATCCGCGCCGAGCGCATTGTATAAAAGGTCGCGCTTATTGTAAATCGCCGCCACCGAATACGCGTCGCGTACCGAGTCTTTCATAAAAATCTTGTCTTTGTATTGCGAGTCCCAAAAAACGTTCCACGAACCCATAACGTCGAGTTCGTCTTGCAGTCCCTCTACGCCGTCGCTGTTTACGTTAAATATTATTCCGAGCGTACCCCACATATACGGCGCGCTGATCGCGAAGTCGGGGTCGTAAGAATCTTTAACCATCGCTATGACGCGTTCGTCCACGCGTTCGTTAAGCAGCCGGCGCGTTTCTTCCGCGATAGGTTGAATCAAACCCTCGCCGTTAAGCCTTTGTATCATATAGTCGGACGGACAAATAAGGTCGTAGTCCTCTTTCTTTATGCTTATCCAAGTATAAAGATTTTCGAGCGTGTCGAACTCGTTATATTCTACGATAACTTCTTTTCCGTACTTTTCGGCGTACCAATCGGCAAAACCGTTATAAGTGTCGGGGTCCATATATTCCCCCGGCGCGGCTATTCTTATGGTAATCGCTCTGTTTGCCGAACATCCCGCAAAGCAAACCGCCACCGCCGCGAGCATGCACGCAATAATGACGAACGCCGTAATTTTCTTATTCACCTTTACCTCCGAGCGTCTTTTCCATTTGTTTTCTCTTTCTTTCCATATTCGCGGAAGCCACGTTGATAACGACGAGAACCGCCATTACCGCTACCATAATGAACACGCTGAGCGCCCTCAGAACAGGCATTACGCCTTTTACCTTTAATTTGTTATACAGATATCTCGGTATGGTGTCCACGCTGCTGCTTACGAGAGTGGAGATAGTAAAATCGTCCAAACTTATCGTAAACGCCAACGCAAAACCCGCTATGATACCGGGGATAAGTTGAGGCAAAATTATCGAAAAAATCGCTTTCATCGGCGTTGCGCCCAGGTCTAATCCCGCTTCGTACACGTTGGGATTCAGTTGACTGAGCCTCGGCATAACCGACATTATCACATAGGGCGTACAAATGACCGTATGCGCGATAATCAGCGCGAGATAATCGTTGGGAATGACGATGACGAACAAGAACAAAAGCATAAAGCCTACCGCCGTGACTATATCCGCGTTAACCATGGTTATCTGATTGACGGATTCGGATATCATCTTAGGCACTTTCTTCATACTGTGAATACCTATGGACGCGAGCGTGCCGAGAATAACCGCGATTACCGAAGCCGTTACGCCGATAATTACCGTGTTCTTCAACGCGCCGAGTATCTCTTGGTCGCTGAACAGTTCTTTATACAGTTCCAGACTGAATCCGTTCCACACCCCGATGGTCTTGGCGTCGGTAAAAGAGTACACCGTCAAAATCGCCACGGGCAAATACGTGACTATCAGCATTACGACGAGGAACACTATGCTTAAAATCAAATCTCTTCTCTTTTTCACGATATGGTCCCTCCTTTTCTGCCGCTCTTACCCTTGGTAACGAGATTGCTGACCAAAGTGGAAATAATGATAAGCACGAGCAATATCAGCGCGAGCGCGCTACCGTTGTTGTACATTCCTTTTTCGAAATAGTAGTAAATAATATTACCGAACAGTCTGCCGTCCAAGAACGACGCGCTGCCTCCGTCGTAACCCAAAATATCGTAGATCGCGAACGAAGAAACGGTGGGCATAAACACCATAAGCACTCCGCTCACTATTCCCGGAATACTAAGCGGAAGTTTGACTTTCAAGAAAGTCTGCAAACCGTTGGCTCCGAGGTCGGAGGACGCTTCGAGCACGCCCTTGTCCATATCCGCGAGTATGGTATATATAGGTAAAAGCATAAACGGAAAGAAGTCGTATATCATACCTATTAAAGTAAGCAAAAAGCCCTTTTCCATTCCCACGATGTCGCTGAAAAACAGTTTTACCGCGTATATGCGCAGCAAAGAGTTTATCCACATCGGCATAACGAACGCCATAAGTATGACCGCGCGCTTGCTCGTCTTTATTTTGGTAAGAGCCACCGCCGTGGGATACGCCAAAACCAAACATCCCATTGTCGTAAGCAAAGCCATAAGCAAACTTCTTACTATGCTCTTCCACGACGTCGCTACGGTAAGGCGGTAAAAAGCCGATAACGAAAAATTGCCCGACTGGTCGGTAAAAGCGTATATCAATATAAGAACGAGCGGAATAATGACGAACACCACGCTGACCGCAAGATACGGAAAAGCGAGCGCCTCTTTCCTAAACCTAAGTTTAATCGGCTTCTTCTTCATCTTCTTCCTCCGCTACGACCACGCTGATTTTACTCTTGTCGATTTTTACGCCCACTCTGTCGTTGATATCCCATTCGTCGACGGTATCGAGATAAAAATCTTCGTCGGTGTCGGTGTAAATTTGCACTTGGTAATACTTACCCTTATAAAGCGTTTGCGTGACGTTCGCGCCGATGGTTCCGTCCGCTTCGTCGTCGGTAAGCGTAACCGCGTCGAAACCGACCTGAACTTTGACTTGCGTACCTTTTTCTAAGTTCTCCGTATTTTCGAATTCGAAATCGCCGCCGCAGAACCATACCGTGTTTTCGCCGCTGACTTCGCCGCGGAATTCGTTGACCGAACGTAACTTCTTCATAATATGAATACCGTTAGGCTTAATTCCTACGCGCACTTCGTCGCCCGCCGCGTTGTACTTGGTAGATTGCACGGTAAATTCGTATCCGTTACATAAAACTTCCATTTCGTAGAAAGTTCCCTTGAACACGACGGAAATTACTTTACCCGTCATCTGACCTTTGCCGCTGTTTATAGCGTAAATATTGATATCTTCGGGACGAATAACGAGGTCGACTTTTTCGTTCTTTTCGAAACCTTTATCGAGACACTCCAGTTCCACGCCCAAGCATGATACGAGGTAATCTTTAAGCATTATTCCGCTGATAATATTGCTCTCGCCGATAAAGTTGGCTACGAAAGCGTTGGCGGGTTCGTCGTAAACCTTTTGCGGCGTGCCGATTTGCTGAATTACGCCGTCGTTCATAACCACCACTTCGTCGCTCATCGTCAACGCCTCTTCCTGGTCGTGAGTAACGTAAATAAAGGTTATGCCGAGCCTTTTATGCATGGCGATAAGTTCGCTTTGCATTTCTTTACGCATTTTGAGGTCGAGCGCGCCGAGAGGCTCGTCGAGAAGCAACACGTCCGGTTCGCACACGAGCGCTCTCGCGATAGCGACTCTTTGTTGCTGTCCGCCGCTTAGACTCGTTACGTTTCTATGCTCGTAACCTTCTAAGTTTACGAGTTTTAAGGCGGCGGTAACCTTTTCTTTTATCTCGCTTTTGGACATTTTTTTAATCTTTAAGCCGAAAGCGATGTTTTTATATACGTTCAAATGCGGGAACAACGCGTAACGCTGGAACACCGTGTTCACCGGGCGTTTATGCGGGGGAACGTCGGTAACGTCCTTGTTGTCGATAAATACTTCGCCGCTCGTTGCGGTTTCGAACCCGGCAATTATTCTTAAAAGCGTGGTTTTGCCGCATCCGCTCGGTCCGAGCAGAGTTATGAACTCTCCTCTCTTAATACTCAGGTTAAGGTCGTCGAGAACCGTCACGCCGTCGAAAACTTTGACGATGTTACAGACTTCGATGATTTTGTCCTGCTTTCTTACTCCTTCTCTGACAACCGCGGGCTGCTCTTCCGTCGCCTTTTGCTTGCCCCAAAATTTCATCTTCATCGTTATTACCTCATATATACGTATTTTTTTGTTATTTTCTCAAAAGTCGTTTTCTTAAAAATTCGGAGGACAACTTATCCAAAGCACGACCGCTTTTTTGTCCGCCACGTTCTCGATAGAATGTTTTTTGTCCGCCTTGAAATAAAAAGTTTCGCCTTTGTTTACTATAAACGAACGTTTTCCTACCGTCAGCCTTATCTTGCCGCTCATAACGTACCCGAACTCTTCGCCCTCGTGCGGCATATCGCTTTCGACGCTGCCAAGGTAACTCAACTCGCTGATAATCGGCTCCATCGCGTTCTTTTGCGCCGACGGCACCAACCACGTTATGTTCGTGTCCTCGTAACTCTTCGATATGTAGTCCGCTTTTCCGAAAACTATTTGTTCGCTATCCGTTTCCGTAAAAAACTCTCCCATACTGCTGCCCAAAACGACGAGTATCGTGTCGAGCGTGTCTATCGAAGGATTGGCAAGGTCGTTTTCAAGCTGGCTGATATACCCCTTCGTAAGTTCGCATCTGTCGGCAAGTTCTTCTTGCGTAAGATTGTTCTTTAACCTAAGTTCCTTAATCTTATTTCCTATGTCCATACTTCCCTTCCCCTCGGAACAATTCTATTATATCGCTGTCTTCTCGTTACCGCCGCATAGAACGTTCCGTTTCGCTTGTTAAACAAAAATAAACCTTAGTCTTAGCGAGATTTTACGCATTAAGAATAAAGTTTATTTTTCCTAAACAAACGCATTATATATTTTGCGCTTGTTAATGTCAAACGTTTGAATTAAATTTTTCGACAAAAAATAAAAAAGCGGATTAAATATCCGCCGAAGTATCGAAGTGTTTTTTGTTAACGACCGCGAGCGGAACTCGCGCCGCGTTAAAGGCGGCGAAAAAGTCGTCCGACGCCGCGTAAAGGGACGTGAGTTTTTTAAGCAACTCGGCTCGGGAATTTACCGAAAAAAACGAATAAAGGGAAGGAAAATAACTTCCTTCCGCTTTATATTCGGTATAACTACAACCCGTATTTCCTATATAATGCTCGTTTTCGACGACCAATGCTCCGTCGTCGTCTACGGTAAAGGAATTACAAGTGAGATAATTATTGTTCATCGTTTGTCTTCTTGACGATTTCTATCGGCGTTCTCAAAGCGAAACGATATACGCTCTCTATACTGCTGGCGCAACGCTTTCTATCGTCGTAGTGTTGTCCGACGTATTCGGTCGCGGTGTTGCCGGTCTTGTTTCGAAGCACGAATCTGAATCTGTTGTTCTTATCTTGATAAATCACGAAGTAACCGTTCTTTACCGTTCCTACGAAAGCGTCGATACCTTTACGGCAACTTGCCGCGGTGGCGTAGTCCTTAGATTGATAAAGAAGTTGTCCGTTGTTGGCGTACAAAAGATACACGAAGGGAGAATTCTTTTGCGTTTCGTCGAGTTTGACGATATCCCATCTGCCGATTACTCCTTCGGTAGCGGTAACCGCGTCGATTACTTCTTGCGGAATTTCGTATGGAGAAATGGGCGCGACTACGTCCTTATCCGTCATATCGTATATAGGCGAACACTCGGCAAAACGTTTAACGCTCTCTATGTTACTGAAGCACGAATTTTCATCTACGAAACTTTCGCCCATATATATAAGGTTATTACTCGTGGGACTCTTCAAGATGAACTGATGATTGCCGAACTTATCGGTTCTTAAAGAGAATCTTCCCACTCTTACGGCGTCGATAAACTTGCCTATCGCTTCGTTTACCGAATCGATGCTCTTATAGTTCTTGCTTTCGTAAAGTATTTGTCCGTTGTTGGCTTTTAAGATATAGTTGTATCCGCCGAGAGAGCAGTTTACTATTTCTATTCTGCCTTTAACGCCTTTCTTTTCTTCGCCTGCGGGCGTTTCGTCCGCTTCTTCCGCCGCGGCGGTTTCTTCCGTTTCTGCGGACGCGGATTCTTCGGAAACTTCTTCGTTATTCGCTTCTTCGGTAGGCTCTTCTACGGTCTCTTCGACTGCGCTTTCCGTGGGTTCTACGGTTGCCGCCGCCTCTTCGGTCGCCGTTTCTTCTTCATTTTCTTCCGCAGTCGGTTGCGTATCGGAAACCGCTTCTTCGGATACCGTTTCTTCGGTTTCGGGCGCTTCTACGTGCGTTTCCGCGTTGTTTTGAACTTCCGCCGTTTCGGGCGCGACGTCGGTTACGGGCGTAACCACGGCGGGTTCTTCCTCGGGTTCGGTTACGGGAATTTCGGTAACGACCGGTTGCTCTTCTTTCTTTTCCTCGACCGGTTTCGTTACGGGCGCGGGCTTGGTTTTTCTCGTAGGAACGGCGGGCTTGTCGTAAATCGTCTTATCCTCGCCTACGGCTACTCTCGTATAAGAATCGGAGTGTTCCGCGCTGTTAGCCGCGAGCAAGTCCGCGGTGTTTTTGTCTACGGGTTCGGAGTTAGCGGTTTGTTCGTTCGCGCATTCGCTCTTCTTCGCCTTTTTCTTTTTCGCGTTGTTTGCAGCCACCACGCTTATCGTGACGATAAGAGCGACTACGACCGCCGCTACTATTATGTACCAATATTTCAAAGTGAACGACCCGCCCACGTCTATTCCGTCGTTAAGAAAATCGAGAACCGCGTTGCAAGTCAGGTTGGCAAAAGCCGATAAAACAAATAATAAATTCATCATTTCCGCTCCTATTTAGGTGATATTAAAGATATTTTAGTTCAAAAAATATGAAAAGTCAAGATTATTCTTTTATTTATAATACAATCTTTTAGCTTAATCTCTTTTGTAACGTACGCGCGTTATGTATTGCTTAATTTCGCGCGTTGTGGTATACTCGTTAGGTAATAAACCAATCGTAGGGCAAGTTGCCCGCAAATACAAGGAGTTTTTGTTATGACATATCAAGAAATGTTCGACGTTTGGTACGGAAAAGTTACCGACGAAGAAAGAAAAGAATTAGAACCGATAAAAAACGACGATAACGAAAAGAAAGAGCGTTTTGCCATTCCTTTGGCGTTCGGCACGGCGGGAATGCGCGGTATCGTGAGATTAGGCACGTTCGGCATGAACGTTTACACCGTGGCGAGAGCGACGGCGGGACTTGGCGAGTTCATACTTTCTCTCGGTAGCGCGGCGGCGGAACGCGGAGTCGTGATAAGTTACGACACCAGAAGATTCAGCCTCGAATTCGCAAAAAAAGTCGCTTGCGTGCTGAGCGCGTACGGCGTTAAGTCTTATATTTTCGAAAACGTGCGCCCCGTACCGATGTGTTCTTACGCGATAAGAAAACTCGGCGCGATTGCGGGCGTTATGATTACCGCCAGCCATAACCCGAAAGAGTATAACGGCTATAAAGTTTACGGCGAGGACGGCGCGCAAATGAGTCCCGAAAACACCGCCGTGGTAGTTGGTTTTATCGACAAAAACGACGATTATTTCGCCGCTAAATGCGACGAAGTTCCCTTCCCCGCAAGCATAAAGGGACTTAACGGCGCGAAACTCAACGACCACGTTACCGTTATCGGCAAGGACGTGGACGAAGCGTACTATAACGAAATCGTAAAACTCTCGCTTTCCCCGGACGCCGTAGAAAAACTCGGTAAAAACCTCAAACTCGTCTACACTCCTATACACGGTTCGGGATACGTTCCGGTAACAACGGTACTCGCAAGACTCGGCATTAACGTGGACGTCGTTAAAGAGCAAGCGAACCCCGACACAGAGTTTTCCACCGTACCCATACCCAACCCCGAAAACCCCGCCGCCCTCGAAATGGGCGTTGCGCTCGGCAAAAAAATAGGCGCGGACGTAGTGATAGGCACCGACCCCGACTGCGACCGTATGGGACTTGCGGTAAGAGATGAAAAAGGCGATTTCCGCTTGCTTAACGGCAATCAAATAGGCGCGCTGTTACTCGACTACATTATCGCCAGATTGGAACAAACGGGTAAAATGCCCGCGCACCCCGCCGTGGTTAAAACCATAGTTACCACCACCCTTGCGGACAGAATCGCAAAAAAACACGGCGTAACCGTCTTTAACGTGCTTACCGGATTCAAGTTTATCGGAGAAAAAATCAAAGAGTGGGAAGAATCGGGCAAATACGACTTCATTTTCGGTTACGAAGAGAGTTACGGATATTTGCGCGGCACGCACGCGCGCGATAAGGACGCGGTAGTCGCAAGTATGCTGACTGCGGAAATGGTTTGCTACTATCAATCGATAGGCAAAGGACTTTATCAAAGACTGCAAGAACTCTTCAAAGAATACGGCTATTATAAGGAAGCGGTAACGTCCATAGCGTATAAAGGCGTGACCGCGATGAGCGATATGGCGGAAGCGATGAAAAAAATGCGCGCCAAGACGATAACCGATATCGGCGGCGAAAAAGTGCTTTTCACTTCCGATTTTCTCGCGCGTAAAAACTTCTACCCCGGCGGCGCGACCGACGCCATAACCTTGCCCGCGACCGACGCGATTAAGTATAATCTTAAAGACGAACAGTTCGTTTGCATCCGTCCTTCCGGTACCGAGCCGAAACTCAAAGTTTACGTTTTGTGCTTTTCAAGCGACGAAAAAAGCGCCGAAGAAAAAGCCGCGCGCCTTTTAGACTCGATAAAAAAGGAACTTTGATGAAACTTTATAAAAGTAACTACTCGCGACGGTTTGTTACCATACTCGTACTTTTACTCGCGATAGTTTTTTTCCTTGCGCTTAAATCGAGCGAAACGGTTTCCGAATACTTCTACGCCCGCGGAATAACGCGGGCGTACGTTTTCGCCGTCGGACACGTTTCCGACCTTTTCGAGTTTTCCTTGTTCGAAGCGTTCGTTTTCGTTTGCATTACCGTACTTATCTATAATCTGACGCTTTCCTTCGTTAGGCTGAAAAAGAAGCAAAAAGAAAAAGCCTTTTCGGGCGGGTTGAAAACGATAACCGCCGCGCTTAGCGTCGCGCTTATTTACGTTCTCACCGCGTCGGGTTGCTACGCTCGCGCGCCCTTACCCGTAGACAAATACGAGGGAGAACAACTTTCCGACGAAGTCTACTACGATATCGTCAAAAGTTATATGCGCGATTTTGCCTCTATCGCCGCGACTTTGCCGAAAAACGAAAAAGGCGAAACCGTATGTCCGTATTCTTACGACGAACTGGTAAGCCTTATACAAAAAGAATACTCTACGCTAAAAAACGATTACTTTTCTTCGTATACGCCCAAAGCGAAAAGACTCGTTTCCGGCGAGTTTTTCAGCGTAAACGGCATCACGGGAATAACTTTCGTTCCGACCGGCGAAGCCAACGTCAACGTCAACGCGCCCGAAGCGGGGTTTGCCGTAACCGTCGCCCACGAACTCGCCCACACTAAAGGCGTTATGCGCGAACGCGACGCCAATATGATAAGCTACTATTTACTCGCAAAAAGCGACGTGCCTTATTTAAGATACTGCGCGTATAGAGAAAGTTTAGGATACCTTACGGGAATTTTAAGAATACTAAACGAAGAATACTACAAGGACGTAATGACGCTTTATCCGACGGAGGCGAAAGCGGACAACGCCCTGGAAAGCGCGTACTGGCAAGAAAAACGCGGCTTTATGAACAAGGTCGGGAAGTTCTTCAACAACCTCTATCTCAAACTCAGCGGCGTCGGCGACGGCACGAAGAATTACGCCGATCCGTCCTCTTACAACAAAGAGCACCACGAAACCGACCAAGGCACTGTGACGATAGTCAAGGTAAACTATTCGGACACGGTAAAAATGTACCTCGCTTTATATTTGACTAACGCATAAAATTATTCTTATAAATCGTTCTTTCTTATATCCGCTCTTTTGATTTTTCCGCTTACGGTTTTAGGCAACTCGTCTACAAACTCCACGATTCTCGGGTACTTATAAGGGGCGGTGTTTTTCTTGACGAAGACTTGCAATTCTTTTTTTAATTCTTCGCTCGGTTCGTAGCCCTTACCGAGCACGACGGTCGCTTTGACCGCTTGTCCTCTTTGCGCGTCGGGTACGCCGGTTATCGCGCATTCCAATACGGCGGGATGTTCCATGAGCGCGCTTTCCACTTCGAACGGACCTATTCTGTAACCGCTCGATTTGATAACGTCGTCTCTCCTTCCCACGAACCAGAAGTACCCGTCTTCGTCGTAATACGCGAGGTCGCCCGTATGGTGGAACCCGCCACCCAAACGCTCTTTTGTAAGTTCGGGGCTGTTATGATATTTACATACCAAACTGCATTGCGGGCGGTGAATTTTAATTACTATTTCGCCCACGCTTCCCGGTCCTACTTCGTTCATATCTTCGTCTACGAGTCTGACGTCGTAAAGCGGCGAAGGCTTACCCATACTGCCCGCTCTTATCTCCGTCATATAGAACGTACCCATAATTATGCTCGTTTCCGTTTGCCCGTAACCCTCGTAGATTTTTTGCCCGGTCGCGCGGTAAAACTGCTTCCAAACCTCCGCGTTCAACGCCTCGCCCGCGGTCGAACAATGGCTCAAAGAACTCAGATTATATTTCGATAAATCTTCTTTTATCAAATATCGATAAATCGTCGGCGGCGCGCAAAATGTGTCTATGCCGTATTTTTCTATTCTCTCCAAAAGGTCGGTGGGGCGGAACTTATGGAAATAGTCGTAAATAAACAAGCACGTTCCCGCGATCCATTGTCCGTAGAGTTTTCCCCAACTGCATTTCGCCCAACCCGACTCGGAAGAGGTAAAATGCAAGCCGTCGTCTATTACCTTATGCCAATACACGGCGTTATAAATAAAACCGAGCGGATAAAGGTAGTCGTGCGCGACCATTTTCGGATATCCCGTAGTTCCCGAAGTAAAGTACACCACGCTTTCGTCGTTTATATCGGTTTCCACCCTCGGAAAATCTTCGGACGCGTTTTCAAAGGCTTCGTCGAAGTTTATATACCCATCTCTGTCGCCGACGGTAAAATAAACCACGTCTTTACCGAGATTTTTCTTCGCCTCGTTCACGTTCTCGATAACCGAATCTTCGTTGACGGTAATCAAGGCTTTCGCGCCCGCGTTCTTTATTCTATACTCTATATCTTTGGCGGTTAAAAGGAACGTTGCGGGAACGATAATCACGCCCGCTCTATGACAAGCGATAATCGTCGCCCAGTATTCCCACCGACGGTTGAGCATAGTCATCAGAACGTCGCCTTTATTTATGCCGTTTGCCTTTAAGACGCTAGCAATCTTTTTGCTTAACAAAGCGAGTTCTCCGAACGTAATTATCTTCTCTTCGCCCTTGTCGTTACACCAAAGCACGGCGCGTTTTTCGGGCGCCAAGCGAGCGTATTCGTCGATAACGTCGTAGGCAAAATTAAACTTATCGGGTACTTTAAGTTTACAATTCGCTTTGAAATCGTCGTAGTCCGTAAATTCGATTCTGTCTAAAAATTTGCTAAGTAAATTCATTTTTTCTCCGTGGCAATAAAAAAAGGTATCCCGCTTGTAAGATACCTTTTTATTTCGTCAAACTAACCTACAAGCGCGAAAAAAGAGCGTCATCCGACGACAACGCCGACCACGACTGTTTCGACGATAACGTTAAAAAGTTTTGCGGTCACGACTCTGTTTTCCTTTTCTTGTATTTTTTATATATGCTACCATATTTTTTCTTTTCGGTCAACGATAATTAGGCGAGTCTTGCCTTTTTTACTCGATTTTTTAGCGGCGAATAAAAAATATCGAGGAGAAAAACTTCTCCTCGATAAATCTTTTATAGCCGTTTTTTTACCGTGCGTTACTTCAGAAGCGGCACGAGGTTAATGGGGTTATGCGTATAGAGCATATAAATGAACGTGTTCTTTTCTTGCGCGGTAGCGAGGAATTGTTGCACCGAAGGCATATCGGTAAGCAACGCGAGAACGGCAAGTACGAGATATACCAAGAACACGTAAGCCGCTCCGAACAAGAGCAAACCGAACATTCTGTTTACTACGCTTCTCGCTTTATTAATCGCGCCTTGTTTGTTTTTCGGGTCAAATATCGCCGCGAGAAGTTTCACGACGATTACTCTCACGACCTGAACGACGATAAACAACGCTATATAATATAGAATGGTCGCTAAGTATATTTTCGCCAAAAAGTCGCTCTTCTCCGCAAAAAAGGCGTTTCCCTTAATTATCAATTCCGAGATAAAGGGAATTTGCGCTATTATACCGCCGAACATAAAGCAAACGATTATAGAAATCAGCACGCCTATTATTCCGCCGGTAAAGAACTTCAAAAGTCTTCCGAACCCGATAACGTAACCGAGCAACAACGCCACTACGAACGCGGCAATAACGATGATACTGTATAAATCCATAAAT
>CAKRAY010000028.1 GCA_934296355.1 uncultured Clostridia bacterium | reverse complement strand
ACCCCGATATTACTTTATCAAAGGCGATGGAGTTTTATATCGGCAAAAACAATTGGGTCGAATATGTAAATAAGGAATCGCTCGTTAAGTTGCTTTCGATAATAAAATCTCTTACTCAAAACGAACAAGAAACCGAAATTAAATATCCGGGTCCGATTGTTCTTTCTGCCGACGAAATAAGCAAAATCGGTTACGACGCCAAAAGAAAAGTAGTGGAAACAGTCGAAATCGATTATTTGACGTTAAACGAATCGCCTGACCAGTTCATTATCGATACCGAAATCGAAGGCAGTCCGGAAGCGTGGATAGAGTATGCGAATAATTACCCGGAAACGGCTTCTTTTCTAATAGTAAACGATAAAATTGTCGGATATTCGCAAATCGAACTTATAAATCGACAAAACTTTGACCTTGTTATTTCGGGCGCGAAAATGATTGACGCGGAAATGGAAGAGTTTTATGGGTTTGGCGGCGATTTTTGTTGCTACATCACCATAATGCCGATTATCAAGCAATACGAGACTCAAAAGAATTACGTTATGCTACTGGACGATTTGTTTGCTAAATTCGAAAGACTGGCAAACGAAGAAGACGTAAGGATAAACGCGCTCGGAATATCCGTTTATTCGAATTTGCTCGAAAAGATGCTTGCGCCGCTCGGTTTCAAGCATGTAGGTAATAATCCGGCAAAAGGTAAAATCTTTAATCTTGATTTTACGACTTTGAAAGATAATGCTATTCTAAAAAGGAAGTATCCCGGCTTTTACAATATATACGGAAATTAGATATGAAAAGCATAGATTTAAATCAAAATAATATACAAATCGCAATAGAAATACAAAATACAATTTTTCCTACGCACGATGCCTCTCAGAATTATAGAGACGCAGTGGATGGCATAACCGACTATAAGTATTGTTTATTATACGACGATGAGAACGGATATGTCGGCGTATCGGGGCTTTATTCGTTGGAAAACGATCCCGAATCCGCTTGGCTTGGTTGGTTCGGTATTCTCGGACAATATAGGCGCAATCACTATGGAAGCGAGGCTATGCGCTTGTTTGAAAAACGCGCCAAAGATTTAGGATACAAGTATTGTAGGTTTTATACCGATCGTGACGATAACGACGTTGCAATCGGTTTTTACAAGGCAAACGGCTATGTGCTTGAAGAGTATGACAACGCTTCCGATCCGAGTTGTTTTGATTATCCGATTTTAATCGGCACGAAAAGTATCTATGACGAACCCGTAAAACCTTGGGGCAACCGCGATATCGGACTTACCAAACAAATATTCAAACAAACCGGTTTTACTCCGACAGTCCTAACGCTCGAAAATCTCGACGAAGTGACCGCGCTTTACGAAGATTGTTTTTTAGACAACCACTATTTTCTCGAACAGTTTAAGGGCATGGATTTGAAAGCGATAATGGATTCTTCGTTTAGAGATATGTTTGCGTACTGCTTGACGAATGGGTATTCTTACGGCGTGTTTGTCGATAAGAAACTTGTGGGAATATCATTGTGTTTCGATTTTTACGAATTGAAGCAGAAGGACCCGCGCCAATTCAACAACGTCTTTACAAGCGACTACGATAATAGCGATTATCCGTATCAAAAAGAGTTTCATGACAAAGTTGCGACTTTGAAAAAACCTATATTATACATTATGGCAATTGCAGTCGATAAAAGTATGCGAGGCAACGGTATAGCGAGAATACTTGTAGACAACGCTATAATTTCATATCCGAATTATACTATAATGAGCGACGTCACCAGTAAAACGCTTTTAAGAATCTTTACAAATAAGAGATTCGAGTCATCGATAATCGACGACGATTATTACTTGGTTTATAGAGAACCTATTGATAAAGATTGATAATGGCAACCATCGCGGTTTTCTAAGTAAATTGTATACCGCTATGAAGAACTTCGTTTGCGAGGTTCTTTTTTTTATGGGTTAATGAAAATATCGGGGTGGGTATGGTTAACGTTTGAGGAAATGAGAGGCGAGGACTAATAAGAGCCGCGTTCTTTTTCGATTTTTTCAAGGATAGTTTTATCGGCCGGGCAAAAAGCGTAATCCTTGATTTCTTGCGGGGTAATCCACTTGATATCGTTATGCTCTAACATTTGTATCTCGCCGCTAATAATGGAAGCGTTATATAGTGATAGGTGAACGGTTACGTCGGGATAGGCGTGGACTAAATCGATATATAATTCTTTTACGTCGACGACAACGCCGAGTTCTTCAAGACATTCTCTAACCAACGCTTGCTCGGCAGATTCTCCGGGTTCGACTTTTCCTCCGACGAATTCCCACATAAGCGCGCGGGCTTTACCGGTGGGGCGTTGACATATTAAAAACCTATTATCTTTCCATATTAAAGCGGCGACAACTTCAATCATACGAAAATAACTCCTTTGAAAAACGTAGGCGACTAGTATAACAATAACATTTGCTCGTTAGAAAAAGCAAGCGTTCTTATATGAATATAGAGAATAAAAAGGCAAGAAGCGTTTGCTTGGCGATAAAGCAACCAGGATAACGCCCATTGCATAAAATCACGGTCAAATGTCGTTTTAGCGTTAAAACTATTACAAATTATACTAAAAACTGCAACACTATTGCAAAATTCATAATAATTTATAATAAAAAAGTGCTACACACAACCGAGAAAAACGAAAAAGCGGGTTTTGACCCCGCTTAGCGATTTATTCTACTTAGGATAGTTTTTTAAGAAGAACTTAGAAAAAGTTTTGACTCGTTAACTTAAAATCATTTTTGGCAGTTGCGACAAAACACGCTTGTGCGTCCGGATATTGAACAAGAGTCCAGAGGTAAGCCGCATTTATTGCACGGACAACCATTTCTGCCGTACACATTGAAAAACTTACTGTTACGATATTCTCTACCGTTTGATAATCGAAAGTCATTTATTGAGACGCGATTTTTCTCTACGAAAAACGACATAACGACAGGTATCTTTTTTGATAGCGTTTCCCATTCGTCGGTTGTTAACGACGATGACGGACGCTCGGGCAAAATTCGAGATGAGAAGAGTATTTCGTCCGAATAGATGTTTCCTATACCGGCTATTATCTTTTGGTCCATAAGACAAGTTTTTATTGCCCGCGAACTTTTACCGAATGCTTTAATAAGGTAATCTGCATTCAGAGATTTGTCAAAGGGTTCATAACCGAGAGAGTCGACGCCACTAAACGTATCTTCTTCCGAGGAATCGATTAGCCAAAAACGCCCGAATCTACGCCAGTCGTTATAACGTAATTCTTCGCCGTTATCTAATAAAAAAGTAACGTGAGTATGCGGTTCGATGGTATCTGTCGGGCGGTTTAAGGTTAGCGCGCCGGTCATACGTAAGTGAAGCGTAAGTCTTTTACCGGAATTAAACGAGAAGATAATAAATTTGCCTCGTCTCGTAACGGAAGAAAAAACCTGATTGGTTATTGAGGAGTCAAATTCATAGAGGTCGGGACGCGCTATCACGTCCGGAGAAAAGACTCGAACGAAGATTATTTTTTTATTCTTTAAGTACGGACTTAGAACGTCGACAATTGTTTGAACTTCGGGTAATTCCGGCATTTGGCGTCTTATGATTTCCTTGGTTATTTTTAGAAAATACTATATCGAAAATACTGTATAGGATCTTTAATTTGGATGTTACATCGAATTGTTTTTATTGTCAAGTTAATTGATATGGAGCTCGTAAAAATTCTCTTTTGCCGTCGAGCCTTGAAAAAAACCTATTGACAAAAGGTTTACTTATGATATTATTAGACTTGTTCAAAAATTGTGATTTCAATTAAAAAGAGGGACGTCTACTAATGAAACATTTTTTAACATCAGTTGTGTTACTTTTAATTGTTCTAACACTTTCAGTCGGATGTTCACAAAGGACCGAGTCTAACGGATATCGGTACGAAACTGAGAAATACCATTATTTATTGACTTTTCAAAACGGTAAGGCCAATTTTGTTGTTACTGCGGACGGGAATAGTTGCGAATATAGCGGCATATCGACTGAACAGGACGTCAACGTGTATTTGATCGAAATGATTGATTTCGGCATAGGCACGCCTTTTCCCTCGGACAATTTTTATATTATAATTTCAAACGACACGTTTATGTTTTATGATTACACGGGAAGAACCGTCGTTCCGACGGACGATCCGTATAAGGAGAACGGTCAAAGCAACGATAAGCCTAATGACGATGATAATTCTGTGCCAGACGACAACGACGATTTTCGAATAGTTGAATGTAAACACGTTAATACGGAAGTAAGAAACTTAAAAGAAGCGACGTGCGTGTCCGACGGATATTCCGGCGATATTGTTTGTATAGATTGCGATAAAACCATACAAGTAGGCGTTGTAGTTTCCGCATTCGGACATAAGGAAACGTTAAAGAACGTAAAAGCGCCGACTTGCGTCGAAGAAGGTTATAGCGGAGATAAGTACTGCGAAATTTGTTTAACGCTAATAGAAAAGGGCGTTCCCGTTTCTGCCTTAGGTCATAAAAGCAAAGTCATAAATAGAAAAGAGCCCACTTGCGAAGAGACAGGATATTCGGGCGACGAAGTTTGCGACGTTTGCGAGGAATTGTTGTCAAGCGGCGAGGAAATACTTCCGCTTGGACATAAATCAAGCGAACTTCTTTTAGTTAAAGATCCGACTTGTACCGAAGACGGGTTTACCGGTAAAAGGCTTTGCGTGCGCGAAGGTTGTAACGCATTGTTGGAAGCGGGAAAAGTTATTCCGAGGTTAGGTCATTCGGAAAAAGTTGTAGGCGCGGCGGACGCTACGTGCGTTAAGAATGGTTATAGCGGCGACGTTGTTTGCGAAAGATGCGATCTAACGTTGGAATCAGGAAAGACGATTCCGAAGTTCAATCATAATAAAACGGAAATAAGAAACGCCGTAGAGAGCAATTGTACGCAAGACGGTTACAGCGGGGACGAAGTTTGCTTGTTATGCGGCGCGCTTGTCGCAAACGGTGAAATTATACCGTCGAGCGGACACGTTTTAAGTGAAAAATACGGCGTAAAAGCGGCAACTTGCATTGAAACCGGATATACCGGAGATAGATGTTGCGAAAAGTGCGATTATGTCGAGTACGGCGAAGTTACTCCAAAGAGCGATCATAACTGCGTTCTCGAAAAAGAAAAAGCCGCAAAATGCGAAGTCAGCGGTTATAGTGGCGATTACGTATGTAAAGTGTGTAGGACAAAAGTTAGCGAGGGCGAAATTATTCCGAAACTCGGACATATCGAAGAAGATATCGAACCGATTGAGCCGACGTGCGAAGAATGCGGCTATACGGCGGGTACAAAGTGTTCGCGTTGCGAAAAAGTTATTAACGAACCAAAAACCATAGAAAAACTCGGTCACGTTGAAATTATCGAAAACGTAAAATATGCTACGTGCGAGGAAAACGGTTATACGGGAGATGTAATTTGTAAGGTATGCGACAAAATCGTGAAAAAAGGTGTGGTTACGAGCAAACTCGGACACAACGTAGTCGAAGTACCCGATAAAGAGGCAACGTGCGAGGACGACGGGTACGAAGGAGAGAAGTATTGTGAAAGGTGCAATACTGTGTTTAGCGAGCGAAAGGTAATTGCGGCAACCGGACACGATTATAAGTTGATAAATAATAAGGAAGCGACTTGCGTTGAAGACGGTTACACGGGCGATTTGGAGTGTTCTCGATGCGGAGACGTTAAACATACGGGAAGCGTTGTATTGAAAACCGGTCACGATAGCGAGATTGTCGGAGAAAAAGACGCGTCTTGCGTGGAATCCGGGTACACCGGCGACGTGCGTTGTAAAAAATGCGAACTTATATTGCAAAAAGGACAAATCGTACCGAGCAAAGGGCATAAGTTGGTTTACTGTAATGCCGTTGAAGCAACGTGTACTGCCGACGGTAAAGAAGCGGACGTGCGTTGCGAAAGGTGTGATTTCTATAAGGAAGGCAAAGTTATCGAAAGAATAGGTCACGAGGTCGTAAAACACAGATGTCAGAGTTGCGACGAATTGTTTATTACGGGTAAATACTCGATGACGTCGATAAGCGAGTACGAGATAATCGTCGACGAATTCGAGAGAGAAATCAAAGAAGAATTTTTGTTGGAAATACTATCGGATTCCGCTAAAATAGTGAAAACGATTTATCTAAAACAAATAGAGTATTTTGCTTATCACGCGCAAGACGAACAAATATATTCGATTGATTTTTATCGCGACGGCGTCGAAGATTGGTATGAAATTCCGTCTGATTTCGAACAACAATCTTTCGAAAATAACGTAAGAATATACAAAAGATCTGTAGTGACCGAATACGGAAACGGCAACGAGATTTTGCAAATTAACGAAAGCGGGTTCGGTACGCTTGCTTTAGAAGTCTACGCGTCGGAAATAATTGTCGACGGGACTTATGCTTTTAGCAACCCGACTATTAGTATACAAGGTAAAGAGTATGATCTCGATTTCGAAACGGATACTTTTGACGACAGAGCGGAAGACGACGTTACGGTATCGTTTTTCGTGAACGGAACGTTAAGAAGCAAAAAATCGTATTCTATAAGCGCAATCGACCAAGTGGGTTTTGACGGAATAACGCGATGGTACGTCGACGAAGAATTAACGAAGGAGTTTGACGCTTCGGCATTTGACGGAGCCAAAAGCCTAAACTTATACGCACGGAAAGAGTACGAAAATACCTTCGTTTTTAACGAAAAGCCTTACTTGTATTCGTATGAAGATTATGACGGCGTTACGAGCGGTGACGCCTTGTTTACCAATCTCGCGTCATCGGAAAATACCGAATATGTAGGAGAAAACTTCGCCGTAATATTTAGAGAAAACGGTTTAACGCCGACCGAGGCGTTGATTCCTCAAAATCGTTATGAGTTGATAAAAGACCACGTTATCGAAGTGTCGGTAGAACCTCTAACCGACCACGCAACGATTTGTGTAGACTTCAACGGCAAAAAGACAATTACCTTTTTGCCGGAAGAAGAGGTTCTAGCGCAAGAATACCTGTCCGATTTATTGGCGACGCTCGGCATAAACGGCGCGGAACTTAACGAATACGATTACGGGTACGAAAACGATGGCAAAGATTATAAATCGAGCATAGAGGAAAACGCAAAAACTTACAACTATTACGATAACGGCAAGTTGACGGTTTATAAGCGAAGACATAAAATTAGCGTTGTTTATAACGTCAACGGTCAAGAGGTTTATAGAGAAATAGACTTTGGCGAAGAGTATACGGTAGAGAGTTTCGCAGGTTACGATTTCGAACGGTTTTATTATTATAACGAAAGCGACGAAATAAACGCTTTATTTGTCGGAGCGAGAATAAATCCCACTTGCGACATAAGGTTTTACGTTTATAAATTAACCGTGGCTATTCCGAATTCCGAAACGATAATTCTTTGCGATTTCGATAAAGGTATTTCGGTAATAACGGATACGCCGGTCGGATATTCTTTCGAATACTTTTCCGTAAACGGTATTGTATATAACGTTTCGACGATAAACTGCGTATTGCACGAACTTTTAAGCGAACAGTATATTCAAGATTCGCAAGAAATCGTTATAATGAGTCGCTTCGTTAAATCTATAAAAATCAATCCTACCGAGGAAGCGAACGGAAAGACGGAAGTAAGTCGCATCGTAGGGAACGAAACGTTGACTAACGTAACTTCAATACCGAGATTATGCGAAGAAAACTATACGCTCAGCGTTACCGAACCGTCGTTGTTTGCAGACGGAATCAAGATTTACCAGAGTGAAGAATACGGCAGTTATGAAATAATAATTCCTAAATTAACGCGTAAAGAGTTCATTTACGACGGCAATAGATACGTTATGGATTTGACCGTCGGAAGTTTATCGATAAACGGTAAAGAGTATAAAACCGATTTTGTTATAAGCGACGACGGTAAGATAGTATGTAAAGGGCAAAGCGAGAGGACGTATACTTATACGCTGGAAATCGTAAGCGGATTCTATGCCGTTCTAAGCGACGCGCCCTTAGACGCCAATATAGACGTTGAAGCGATCGATACCGGCAGCAATCAGACCTACTATAACATTAGCGAAGTTCTATACGAAAACGCCACGCTTACCCATGACGGAGAAAACTACCTACTGCTCGATGAAAACGGCGAAACCATTACGAGATACGGCGCGTTGGAATATGACGAGGAAGGCGGACGGTTTGTTTCGGTCGGAGATTTCGGGTCGACGTGCTATGCGCTCGGCTTGTATATGAACGCCGACGGATCATATTATATAGTGGAAATGGTAGAGGGTTCCGGCGCTATGGAGAAAGGTTTGTCGATGAATCCGTGGGACGAACCGATAACCGTCGGCTCGGTAAGGCGAGCGGATACGGATAACGTAATCTCGGTGTCCGGTTCTAATTACACGTACGGTACGGAAACGGGTAATTTATATAAAGATAAAACTAAAAAAATCTATTATATGGGAATAGGCGAAGCAATTTTCGAGTTTATCTACACGGTTGTCGACGGCAAAGACGTGATGACGGCGAATGGCTAATAATGAGAAAAAACCTTATGAGCATAGAAACGTTTGCGAAAGGGTTTTGTATGTGATATTATAAGTATGAAAAAAAGTAATTGCACATAGGAGATATCGAATTATGTATGACGTGCTTATAATAGGGGCGGGCCCCGCGGGAATATTTACCGCATTGGAACTGCTAAGAAACAATAGCGGAAAAAAGATTTTGATTCTCGAACAAGGTAAACTCATAGATAAAAGAGTTTGTCCGAAAAACAAGGTAGGTAAATGCGTTCATTGTCAACCTACGTGTAACATAACGTCCGGGTTTTCCGGCGCGGGAGCATTCAGCGACGGGAAGTTGTCTTTAAGTTACGAAGTCGGCGGAGATTTGCCGGAACTTATCGGCGGTAGATTTGCGCAGGAAATGATTGATTATACCGATAAAATATATCTCGATTTCGGCGCCGACACTCACGTTGAAGGCGTAGAGAACGAGGAAGAAATAAAAAAGATTAGATTGAAAGCAATTCAAGCGGATTTGAAACTCGTCGATTGCCCGATCAGACACCTCGGCACGGAAAAGGCGCAACAATTATATTTGAGAATACAAAATTACTTGTTAGATAACGGCGTAGAGATACAAGCATTATCCGACGTTGATAACCTTATTATAGAAAACGGAGAGTGTTTCGGCGCAAAAGTCGGTGAAAAAGAATATAGAGCGGCAAAAACCATAGTCGCAACCGGTAGAAAAGGCGCAGATTGGTTAGAAAAAATGTGCCGTATTCATAACATTGAAAACGAAGCGGGAGTTGTCGATATAGGCGTAAGAGTAGAGCTTCGTAATGAAGTTATGGAAACGGTAAATAAAGCGCTCTACGAATCGAAACTAATCGGATACCCGAAGCCGTTTGAAAATAAGGTAAGAACGTTTTGTCAGAACCCGGGAGGATTTGTCGCGCAAGAGAATTACGAAAACGATTTAGCGGTCGTTAACGGACACTCGTTCAAAGATAAAAAATCTCAAAATACAAACTTAGCGATACTTTGCTCGCATCATTTCAGCGTTCCGTTTAACGAACCGATTCTATATGCTCAAAAAGTCGGACAACTGCTTAATATGCTCGGTGACGGACAAATTCTCGTGCAAAGACTCGGAGATATTCGTAACGGAAAACGTACTTGGCAAAAAGAACTCACGCACGGCAATCTCGTGCCTACGTTAAAAGACGCCGTGGCGGGAGATATAACCAGCGCGATACCGTACAGAACGATGATAAGCATTCTCGGCTTTATCGATCAAGTGGATAAGGTCGTTCCCGGCTTTGCAAGTAGCGAAACTTTGTTGTATGCGCCCGAAATCAAATTCTATAGCAATCGTATAAAAATGGATAAAAATCTGAACACAAGCGTGAAAAATCTACACTGTTTGGGTGATTCGAGCGGTTGGACGAGAGGCTTGATGATGGCGTCGGTTATGGGAGTAATCATGGCGCACAACCTTTTGAAGGAATGATAGCGGTCGTTAGTTGCTCTACAATGCGAGAGAGCGACTTATCTACGATAAGTAACGGAGTTCCCGCGCGTGAACTGATGTTTCGCGCGGGAAAAGCCGTTGTTAAATGTTATAACGATTACGGAAAAACCGCTATCGTTTGCGGAACGGGCAATAACGCCGGCGACGGCTACGTTATTGCTCTTTTATTAAAAAGAAAAGGCATAGACGTAAGATTGTTTTTATTGGAAAAAAAGTATTCGCCGGACGGAGAGCATTACTACAACCAATGCGTTGCCGAGGGAATACGAACCAGCGTTTACGCCTGCGAAACTTTGAACGAATATGATACGATAATCGATTGTATTTTCGGAACCGGTTATCGAGGAGAACCGAACGGCATTTATAAAAAAGCCATCGAAACGATCAACGAAAGCAACGCGTTCGTTATTTCAGTCGATATAAACAGCGGGTTAAACGGCGACTGCGGGCAAGGGGACGTTTACGTTAAAAGTTCTCTGACGGTATGTATAGGAGCGTTCAAAACGGGACACTTTCTCGGAAAAGCAAAAGACGCAGCGAAAAAAATAATAAACGTAGATATAGGTATCCGCATAATCGGTAAAAGTTACGGCGTAGTTGAGCCGTCCGATTTTCAAGAGATTTTCAAAGAACGAAACCGTGACTCACATAAGGGCGTTTTCGGTACGACCTCTATAATCGGCGGTTGTAAATCATATCCAGGCGCGGTAAAACTCGCATTACTCGGCAAGGCGGCGTTAAGAGCCGGTTGCGGAGTGACGAGAATCATAATACCCGATTCGATTTACAATGCGGTAAGCGTAGCTGTGCGAGAAGAGACGATATGCGTTCTTCCGTCCAATGTAGACGGAAATATGATATTTCATAAAGAAATTTTAGATAACGCGATGAACGATTCTCGAGTAATGGCAATCGGTATAGGGTGGGGTAGAGGAGAAAACAATCGGACAGTACTCGAATACGTTATAAAGAATTATACGGGAAAACTTATCATAGACGCCGACGGATTAAACGTGCTTTCGGAAAACGTCGACGTTTTGAAAGAGAAAAAATGCGAAATCGTTTTGACGCCCCATGTTAAAGAGATGTCAAGGCTTTGCGGAAAAAGCGTAAACGAGATCTTATCCGCGCCTATCGCGACCGCCGAGGAATTTTCGCTCCTTTATGGCGTCACAGTTGCGTTGAAAGGCGTCACGACAATAGTTACGGACGGAAAAAATACGTTGTTATCCGATACGGGAAGCGCGGGAATGGCTACGGCGGGTAGCGGAGACGTGCTGACGGGAATAATGACCGGTATACTTGCAATTTCAAACGATGCGCTATTAAAATCTGTAGCCGCCGCTACATATATTAACGGAATAAGCGGACAGTTAGCGGCTGATAAAAACACGGATATAGGTATGATCAGTGGCGATACGATAGATATGATACCGGAAGCGATTAAATATTGTCGCATAAAAGCAAAACAGTAACAATAGAAAATAATAAAAAGGGAAAGGGAGTCTAAAATGAAAAAAACAGTTTTTAAGGGAGTAGCGACCGCGCTTATAACGCCGTTTAACGAAAGCGGAATAGATTACGATAATTTCGGCAAATTGATCGATTGGCAAATAGAACAAGGCGTTAATGCTCTAGTAGTATGCGGAACGACCGGAGAATCGTCTACGCTTACCGACGACGAACACAGAGACGCTATTTTTTATGCGGTAAAAAAAGTTGCGGGCAGAGTGCCGGTAATTGCAGGCGCGGGCAGTAACGATACCGCTTACGCTCTCGATTTGGCAAAATGCTCGTGCGACGCGGGCGCGGACGCGCTTTTATGCGTAACGCCTTATTATAATAAAGCGACGCAAGGCGGATTGATAAAAATGTTTTCGGAAATTGCCGACGTTTCTACGGTACCGGTAATTTTATATAACGTTCCTTCTCGTACGGGCGTTAATATAGAGCCGTCTACTTATGCGGTTCTTGCCGAACATCCCAATATTTGCGGAATAAAAGAGGCGAGCGGAAATATTTCCAAAGCGGTGGAAACCATGGCGCTCGTCGCGGACAAGGTTGACCTATATAGCGGTAACGACGATCAAATCGTGCCTATGCTCGCGCTCGGCGGAAAAGGAGTAATAAGCGTACTAAGTAACGTGCTTCCTCGACAAACGGTAGAACTTTGCGATAGATTTTTTAGAGGCGACGTAAAAGGCAGCGCCGAGATGCAATATAAAATGTTACCTTTAATACAAAAACTTTTTTGTGAAGTAAACCCGATTCCCGTAAAAGCCGCAATGGCAAGAATGGGCTTTTGCGACGGTAGCATAAGATTGCCGCTCACGCAAATGGAAGAGCAAAACAAAATAAAACTTTTTGAAGAAATGAAAAAATACGGGTTATAAAAGATAACCGTTCGCAAGGAAAACTCGCGAACGGTTTTTTTTAATCAAAGTGTTTTTTTACGATTTTTTCGAGCAACGCTACCGCCACATACATTAATCCGGCAAGTACACAAAGAATAACCGTGCTTGCCATAACGAGGTCGAGTTGAAAAACTTGCGAGCCGTATACCAGCAAATAGCCTAATCCTTTTTGGGAACTCAAGTATTCGCCCATAATCGAGCCTATCCAACTTAATCCGACGTTTATTTTCAAAACCGATATTAAATTGGGAATATTGGCTGGTAGTACGAGTTTCGTAAGTAATTGAAACTTATTTGCTCGCATAGATTTCATAAGCATTATTTTTTCGTTTTCGACGCTATTAAAACCGGTCAGCATGCTGATTATGGTTATTATTATGCAAATCAGTATCGCCATAAAAATAATGGATTTTTGTCCGGTTCCCATCCATACGATGATTATCGGGCCAAGCGCGATTTTAGGTAGGGAGTTAAGCGTAATAAGATACGGTTCCATAACGTCTTTCAACGTAGTACTGCACCATAACAATATAGCTATCAACGTTCCCAAAAACGTTGCGGCGACGAATCCGATGACCGTTTCATAGAATGAAGTCCAAACGTGCATCGATAAATCGCTTTCTTTCGTAAGTTTGATTATTAACTTGCAAATCCGCGAAGGACTGGAGAATATAAACGGGTCGATTACTTCGTAATGAGAAAGTAGTTCCCACAAGCCGATAAACAAAGCGAGGATACCGACGCGCAAAGAAATTATTAAAATCTTACGATTTCTTATCTTTTTAAGATAGTTTTTATGTTCTTTCGTCATGTTTATCCTCCAAGAGTTTCCATATTTTTTCGAAGTATCTTCCGAAGCCCGGGCATTCGCGACGATTTAGCGGAGAAATATCTTTATCAAGGCGTACGTCTATAGTAT
>CAKRAY010000027.1 GCA_934296355.1 uncultured Clostridia bacterium | reverse complement strand
CGCTTCTTCCTTGCGTTCTTCGTCCGCCTCTTTGAGTTTAAAAACGACCGAAGCGAACGAGTCTTCCGCGGCGTATTCGTCGTCGGAGTAATGCCTTACCGCAAGTCCGAGTTCGGAGTCGAGTTTTATCGGCGCGGTATCCCCGCCCCCGCTCGCGTTCTTGGACGCTTTGGGAATAAACACTACGGGAAACTCCAAACCTTTGCCGGCGTGCATGGTCATAAGGGTAACCGCGCTTTTCTTCGCCGGTAACGGATTGCCCTCGTACGCGTCGTCGAAATACTTGATAAACTCGCTTACCTTTCGGTCGCACGGCAACGAAGAAACGTATGAAACGAACGCGTTAATCTCCGCGATTTTTTCCTCGCCCAAAGACAGTAAGTACGCGTCCATACCGGTCGCAAGCAAGTCTTCCATAACTTCGGAAGCGCGCTTGTAAAGACAACCCAATCTCGTCTTTTCTAACAGTTCCCTCGTCCTCAAAATTTTATTTTCCGTCGAAGCGTCGCCTTTATAGTTGAAAACGGATACCCAAAGCGAGGGGTTTGCGACGTTTTCCACGGGCGTGGAACGAATTTTGAGGAGTTCGGCGTTACCGAAGCCGCAAATAGGCGATTGCAAAAAGTTATATAGCGGCGCGTCCTCGTCGGCGTTAAGCGCGACGCGCAAAGCGTCGACCAAAACGTACTTTTCGGGGGAGACGCCCTCGCTCTTTCCTCTGAAATAAGACGGTATGCCGCGCTCTAAAAGTTTCTCGTTAATCGCTCTTACCGTTTTATTGCTTCTACCTATAACGGCAAAATCTTCGTACGCGTATTTGCCCTCGGATACGAGGCGTTCGATCTCGCGGGCGATAAACTCGCTTTCGAACTCGTCCTCGCGCGCTTTTTCGGCGGTTTTTACCCTATAAATTCCCTTGGAAATCTCCTTGTCTTTCTCCGTTTCGTAAGTTATTACTCTTACCGGCGGCTCTCCGTCTTCCGTTCTTACCTTATCGCCGTAGTTAAGCATAGCCGTGTTGCGATAATCTATGCCGCAAGCCTCTTTGACCATAATCGCCGCGCAAACTCTGTTGGTAAAGTCGAGTATCTCTTTGCTCGAACGATAATTGGTGTTCAAAGTGAAATTCTTACCGCTTCCCGATAAGTCGTATTCCGACATTCTGTTTATGAAAATTTGCGGTTCCGCCGAACGGAAATGATATATCGCTTGTTTCACGTCGCCTACCGTAAACACGTTGTTCCCCGAGGAAATCGCGTTTATCAACGCTTCTTGCAAGTAGTTCGTATCTTGATACTCATCAACGAATATGTAGTCGAACGAGGCGCGCACTTCTTGCCGGACCTCGTCGTTTTCGAGAATTTTCAACGCGTTACGCACCGCGTCGGCAAAGTCGATCGTGTTTCTGCGCTTCTTATACGCTTCGTACTCGGCGGCAAAACTCCTTACGACCTTTACTATCGCTTTTTTTATCGAAGCGATTTGAACGGCGTCGGTATGATTTTCGTACCTCGCCCGGTCTTTCTCGGTTTTGGTAACGAACTGCCCGATTAAATTGACTACGAGCCTTATCCTATCGGCAAGTTCTTGCGAAACTTTGCCCTCGTTTATCTTCCTTACGTCTATGTTGCGCGGTTTAGCCAGCCTGCCGGCGGCGGAGAAAAAGTTCGCAACCTTCTCCGCTTGCAAACACTCTTCGCAAACGAGATCCGCTTCGCGCGCGGCGTTCACGCTCGCGTCGGAATAATTCTCTTCGGCGGCGTAAAGCGTAACGTTCTTCGCGGCGTTTTTTATTCTCGCGACGTCTTTTTTCTTGTAGTCTAAGTAACGCTCTTCCAATACGCTCATATCGGAGGAAGCGCAAATATCCAAAAAATCCTCTCTGCTCGGAGCGTTGCACGACTGCCTATAAACGGCGATAAGCGTGTTTTTTAACGCGTCGTAATTTCTGTTGCTCCTAAAAAACTTGGCGAGCAACGCAAAGTCCTCGTCGGTTTTTTCTATGTAATCTTCTATCGTCTTTTCGCAACATTCGTCCAAAGCAATCGCGGTTTGCGTTTCGTCGGATATCGTCGCCGCGGGGTCGCAACCTATGGCGTTAAAGTATTTTTGCATTAACTTATAGCAAAAACTATCGATGGTTCCGACGTTGGCGAAAGGCACGTTATCGAGTTGCTCTTTCAGTTTGCTCGCGTCCTCCCCGCCCTCGCGTATCCCTCCGTATAGTTTTTCGACGAGTTTATCCGCCATTTCGGAAGCCGAAGCGCGGCTGAAAGTCATTAAAAGTATACGCCTTATATCCGCGCCGCCTTTCAGTAGTCTAAGAACGCGCTCTATCATCAGCGTGGTCTTGCCGCTGCCCGCCGACGCGCTTACCAACATATTCCCGGTAGCCGAAAGCACGGCGTTTTGTTCTTCGCTCCAATTAAAACCCATTACTTCGTCACCCCTTCCGTTCTTTCGCGTCGCTCGCCGTTTTCTTCCGTTTCGAAATAAAAACTCTCTATGGAAGCGTTGACGTCCGCGCGCGGCGTAACGTCCCCGCATATACGCTTGTACATACAATACTTGCAACCGCCTTGAATCGGATTCTTTTCCAAGTCGCCCGACGATATGTCCTCTATCGCTTGAGCGCAAAGCGCGGTAACGTATTCCGCTATGCGATAAAAATCGCTTTCTTGTATGCGATTTTGCGCGCCGGTCCTGCCGAATTTCACGCCGCCCTTCGTACACGTCGTATCAAACTTAACGTTTAGGCTCTTAAAACTCTCGTTTTGGTGCGCAAAAAAGTTGTTATCTATTTTTCCGAAGGCAATTAGGTCGTCGAGCATCTGCCCTTGCATGGCAAAACTCGCCCCGCCTTTTTTGTAACCGGAAGTTATCGGCAAGTAAAAAACGCCCACCGGTTTATAGCCTTTATCCAAGAAGTATTTCAAGTATAAGTATAATTGTATTTTCTCTCCGACGTACACGCTTTTAAGCGACGGTTCGATTCTGCCCGTTTTATAATCGATGACGATAATCTCGTTGTCTTTAGAAACGTCTACTCTGTCTATCACGCCCTTGAAAACGTATTTTTTGCCGCCTACCGTGACGGTAATTTCCGAGTTGTTGCCGAAGTAGTACTCTAAGAACGCGGGCGTAAACGAAGAATCGAGCGCCATTTTCGTAAGCGTTTTAAGGACTTCGCCGCACTCTTTTTTCAACGCGGTCATTTCGCTCCTCTCTATGGCGTCGTCGTAATATCTCGCGTACTCGGGTAAGGAAAACACTTCGTCGATTATTATCGCCGCCCTTTTTTCGCGTTTCTCTTCGGTCATCTCGCGTAAACTTTCCCTTGCCGAGAAGTATTTTTCCAATACTCTATGTATAACGCTACCCTTGTCGTTTACTCGCAGTTCGCCGATTTCGCGTTCTTTGAGTTTCAGGACGTTGGTAAGGAAGTTTTCGAACGGACACTTAAAATATCTTTCCATTTTACTGACGGAAATCTTTACGGCGCCGTCGGGCGTTTTATCGTAATAGTCGGTAAGTACGGGCAGTTCTTCGCAAGCGGTTTCGGCTTTCAGATAACCCGCGGAAAGCAAAAACGATTTAGTCGCGTCGCGGTACTCTAGGGGAACTTTCCCCGAAACGTACTCGTAATAGGCGTTTTTTTCGTTGACGAGATTGTAAAGTAACGCCTCCTCTTCGGTAAAGTCGTAATACTCTATAAAATCTTTATCTACGAGATTCAGTCGATACTTCAATTCTTTCACGCCGGAACTTTCGTTCAACGCCACGCCCGCCACGTTGCTAAGCGCGTAAGTAACGTACAAAACGTCGGGTTTTGCGATCAAATCTATTACTTCGAACTCCGCAAAGCGGTTGTTTTCTACGGCGTTCGGGAATATTTCCAAGCCGTTTTTGCGCATTATCTCGGTATCGTAACTGCCGAGAATCAATCTGTCTCCCGAAGTTTTAGGAAAATTACCTTCGTTCGCGCCCACGACGAACAACGCTTTTACGTCCGAAAAACGACTGTCGCTCACGTCGCCGACAAACACGCAGTCTAAAAACTGCGGCACTACCGACACCGTCATATTTTCGATAACCGAAGAAAGCATTAACGTGAAACTCGACGCGTCGGTCTCTTTTTCTCCCGTTAAACTCTCTATTTCTTCTATTACTCCCAATAAAGGGTCGGGGTCGGAATACAACCTTATCGCCGCGCTTTCGTTATCGGAAAACTCTTTATCAAGCGGTTTTGAACCAAAAAGCGCAACCGTTTGACAATACGTCGAGGTTTTACCCCTAAAAGGTATTTGCGAAAGGGTTTGGTATAGCGTGGCGAAAATTCGCGTAATCGCGGCTTTCTCGTCGTCGGTTAAGCCGTAATCGTCGATATTTTTCACGCTCAAAGTATGATTTATATTGAATTTTATACAAAAATTCTCGAAAGTTTGCGTTTCTTCTCTACTAAAATCGAAATATGGACTGCGTATAAGGTCGAGAATTTTACTTCGTTCGTAGTTGGAAGTCACCGCGTCGAACGCGGAAAAAACGAAGTTTGCCAAAAAGCCGTGCTTGACGAAATACTTCTCGTCCACGAATAGCGGTATGTCGTAACGCGCGAATACGGTCTTAATTATCTCCGCGTAATCGTCGCCGGAACAAACCACGGCGATATCCTTATATCTGAGTCCTCTCTCGAACACGAGATGAGATATCTCTTTCGCCACGCTTTTTATTTCCGCGTAAGCGTTGTCCGCGCCGAAAACCCGCACTTTATCGGTGGAAGCGGCGGCTTTTTCCATAGAAAAACCGAAAAGTTCGCGATTCAAGTAATCGAACGGAAACGCAAGTTTTTCGTACGTTTCCAAAACCTCGGTTTTTATGCCGTTTTCGTTACAGAAATCCACGAGCAAATCGCATTGTCTGTTAGGGAAAAGAAAGTAATTGCTACCCTTGGAACTGCCGTACGCGAAAGCGACGTTTACCGAACGGCAAAGCAATAGCATTTTTTTGATAAGTTTTAATTGTTGATTGGAAAAAACGTTAAATCCGAGTACGTAAATATCGCTGTCCGTTATGAACTTAACGTCGCTTAGATTACTTTCCAGCCAATCGACTCGCGTGACGGTATCGAAGTACTCGTTAAGTAACGCTTTGACGTAAGCGCGGTAAATTACGGCTATGTCTTTTAATTTTTCCTTAGTACTGCCTTGCATACTCGGCAATTGCCGTTCTATATCCTCGGGCGTAACGTTACTGCTTCTAAGCGAAGCGACGGTAGCGAACATTTCTCGTGAAAAAGCCATACTTCCCACGTTTTTGTAATAGCCTAACTCGTCGTTACATTTTTCTATAACCCGATTCATTAAAAGCACCGTGCCTTCTTTCGACAGCGTGGCTTTGTTGAGCGGACCGAGGGCTTTTTTCGCTAAACGCGTGAACGTCACGACGTCCACGTTAAAGTAACCGTCGGGATACGCTTCTTCGCAAATCGCCTTTTCTATACCGAGCGTATATCTGTCCGGTACGATAAAAATCGCGTTCCTATCCTTGGGCGCGTTTCTCAACATTCCGAAAAGAGCCTTATGCCCGGCAAGCGTGGTGTTGGATTTTACACAATTAAACTTCATACGATAATTTTATCATTATCGCGCGTTTTTTGCAAGTCTTACCACGGCACGTTATCGGTGCCAATCGGCAACGTACGCACGTTGCATCGCAGTTACGCGAATGAACGTTATCCGTTAACAACCATATTGCCGCGTATAAGCATACCGACGTTAATATGTTTGTATTACTAACGTGCCAACGGCACCTCGGCACCCAACCGGGGGGGGGCTGTCATTGACTTGGCAATGACTGAGGGGTGGGTGTAAGATAAAGTATCCGTTTTATTAACCCGTTTTTATAAAAAAGCCTACACTATTAGAAAGAAAAAATAATCTATGGTTATTAGCGACCGTCGGTCGCATATACACCCCTCCGTTTCGCTATGCTCAACACCTCCCCTGGTTGGGAGGCAAGGCTACGCTAACACACTTCTACGCGGCTATACGCTTATTGATGTACACGGTTTATTCGCGAAACTTGGGTGAAGCGTCACACGCTTCCGCGGCCATATGGGTTTTAACATATGCTGTTTGTTCGCGTAGATTGGATGCAACGTCACACGTTGCTCACACGCTTCCGTTGCCGTCACACGCTTCCGGAGCCGATGTGAATGGTTATTTTTGTTCGTTGAGTTTTACTTTTACCTGAAAATCCACATTTTTGATATCGAAATTTTGTAATTTTGAGCCGAACTTAGAATACATAGACTGTTCGATAATGAACACGTCCAAGCCCGCTCGGGAAGTTTCCTCGAACGCTTTTTCTATTCGCTTCGCCAATTTTTCGGCGCATTCCTCGTTTTGTTTCTCGGTAAGCGTGAGCGTTTGCGGATAATCGCCGCTAAGCGACTTCAACGACTTTACGCTTACGTCTAACTCCAATTCATATTCCGCTTTTAACCCGTCTTTTTCGAACTTTTTCTTTATTTCACTGCCCAAAACGTACAGACAGATTTCGGCTTCGCTTAGTTTGAAGTTTTCCGAACCACGTTGCACTTCGGTCAAAAGATAATTTACCGCCTTGGTAACCTCTTCGTCGTATTCCGCTTTCAAAACACCGTCCTTGAATACCGTTAGCGAAGTAATGTCGTAAACGGTATCTTTCTTGCCGGAATCCGATGACGGACCGTTCGACGACGGCACGAGCGGGTCTATTTCCACCTTTTTTACGCACGGAAGCCATATAATTTGCCCTTTGGCGCACTGCCCGACGACGCATTGCGAAATCGTCCGGAACGAGATATTGTTAATACAGCCGTACTTAGCGATAAGTTTTTGCAAGTATAAACTCGCGTTTTCTCCGAACCCCGTTTTCGACGATAAAACGTCGAACGCGCTATCTTCGGTAACGAGAATATATGCGTTGTCGCTGATGTAACTGTTTTTCAGCATCGTGTACAGTAAATATATAAAGTTCTCTTTGTTTAAAAGTTTTTTCCCTATCAAAATTACGTTGCAGTGCGTTACTGTGATGAGTTTTCCGCTGATTTCGCTTAATTTCGTAAAACTGTCGGCAATATACTCGCTTTGCGTTTTTATCACCCTCGTACCTTCGGCGGACGTGAGTATTTGCGCGCTGACCACGAATTCTCCTTCATCGGTCACGTCAAACCCCATTCCCACCGCCATCGAACGCGCGTTAATTCCGTCGTCGGGAATCATACTGCCTAAAATTAAGAATGCCAATACCGCCGCGAGCGTAAATATCCATTTCAGTTTACTACGCATAATTCTCCCTTTTCCTTGCTTTTTTGCCGATAAATTAGCGTTAGAGTTACTAACGGAAGCAAAATTTCTATACCGATAACCGCATATTGCGAGCCGTTTGTCGCAAACTCGATCGTCTTGTTGAAAGTCGGAAAAACGGTAAAAAACAATATTGCGATAATCGCAGTAAACACGCCTACGCCGATTTTCGCCGACCCGCACGCGTCCCCTATGCGTCCTACGGCGGCGAACTTCAACGCCACGCTAAGCATACCGGTAGTAAGCCAAAGCAAACCGCTCGGCCAGTCCAGACTGCCTATTTCGCTTACCACGGTGTTGAACGACGCCAGTTTTGCAAACGCGCCTGTAATGTACCTCATCGCGTTGCCGTATACTGAAAACAATAAAACGTAGCACCCCATAACCGCGCCCGCGGAAAGAACCGAGCATATCGCCACCGGAGTTACCTTTTTTACGTTCGTTTTCATAAATAACAGCGGCGAAAAATCAAACATATATATGAGATATTTACCTATCGCTTTGGTGTAAGTTCCGCCGCTTTGCTCGAATAATGGCGTGATAAATATCGGATTAGTGTTGATATTCCCGAAAAATATACCTACAATTATAATAAGCGGCACAAGCCAAACGGAAATCTCGAACAGCCTGCCGATGGATTTTCCGCCTTTGATTCCGAGATAGGCGCAAGTAATCAATACTATCGCCACTACGGCGAGCTCGCCTATGTTGTAGAACAAATATCCGGTAATATATACGGAAATTTCGTGCATGAAAATAAACGTTTTTACCGCCATTACGAAAGTCATCGGCAACGTTACCAAAAGATAAACGCCTTTGCCGTAAGTTTCTTTTACCTTATCCAAACCGCCCTTTTTCCCTACGTAAAGCACTAAAAAGAGTTGTAAAAACTCTATAACCGTCATAATTCCTACCAAAACGAACGCCGTGCTCTGCGCTTCTTCGTATAAAAGCGACGGTAAAGTCGCCATCTTGAAAACAAGCGGTATAAAGAATATCATAATAGAGATTTGTTTTACGCTTAATTCGTTCATTTTACCTTTTTTATCTTCCTTTTATTCTTCAACATATACTCTGCGGGGCGCATAAAGATATCGAGCAAACTCTTCTTAAAAATCACGTTGCCGAGTTCTTTGGCGTTAACGGGCGCGAGCGGCATTAAATACGGCACGCCGTAACTGCCTAATGCGGTAATGTATCCGAGCAACATCAACGACAACACGAGAATTCCGAATATTCCGAAAAAGTTCGCGATTATTACGAAAAGCACCCTAAGTATTCCTATCGTACCCACTTCGTCCGGCACGGCGTAAAGCCCTATACCGCTTATCGCCACGACAAGTATCGTTATCGAAGACAACAGTCCCGCGCTTACCGCCGTTTCGCCCAACACGATTGCGCCTACTACGCTTAACGCCATTCCCACGTGCCGAGGCATTCTTATACTCGCCTCGCCGAGTATTTCAAATAGCACGAGCGCAATTAACATTTCCAGCGTCGGAGAAAACGGCGTTTTATCGGTCTCTTTAAGTATCGTAATCAACAATTCGAGCGGCAGTAACTGAAACTGATGTAACTGCACCGCCACGAATAACGCCGGTAAAAGCAACGCGCACAACGCGCCGAAAAACCTGACGTAACGTAAAAAAGTCGCTCTTAACGGGCGTTTATAATTGTCTTGACTGTCCTCGAAGTCTTCGAAAAGTAAAAACGGCAAAACTAACGCTATCGGCGAGCCGTCCACAAGAACCGCCACTTTGCCGTCCAATAACCGTTCGGCTATGATATCCGGCTTTTCGCTGTTGCCCACTTGCTTGAATAAAGAATACGGTTTATCTTCGAGAAAACGCGCCAAATACGAGGAATCTATTATTCCGTCGATTTTATACGCGGATATTTTTTGCTTTATGCGAACTATGATTTTATCGTTTACCACGTTTCTTAGGTACACGATTTGTACTTTCGTTTTCGTTACTTCCCCGACAATCATTTCTTCTACAGTAAGAAATTCGCTTTTTACGCGCTTTCTCAGCATAGACAAATTAGTACGGATTTCCTCGTTAAAACCCTCGCGCGGACCTTTGATAACCGAGTTAGTCGGCGGCTCGGCTATACTTCTTGCTTCCGTTTTCTTTAACGCCGCTTCGATGATCGTGTTTTCGGTGATTATTACCGCGCTTCCCGAAACAACGGCGCTTTTCATCTCGTTTTCGGCTATTTCTTTAAGAACGCCGCCGTAACTTATCTTCGACGCCAGTTCTTTGAACCCGTAAAAGATTATCTTTTTATTCTCGACAAGCGGACGAAGAACGGAGTTTTCCAGTTCCTCGGTATTGATAAGTCCGCTAAGATACGCCACCGCGCCGCAAAAATTCTCGTTCTCTATCTCCCGTACCACAAGGTCGGGCGGATTCATTAAATCGTTTCTGACTATGTTAAGTCTGTTTTCTATTATTTCATTCACAAATCTATCTTTGACAAAATTCTTTTACCTTAAACACACAAAAAATAAACTTTGCATACCTATGTAGTAGAAAATCTTAAAAAACCGGAGGTACATATTATGAACTTTTTTGACGGAGTTAACGGAAACGGATGCGGAAGCGGCGGCGGTTGCAACTGCTGCAACATCATTTGGCTTCTTTTGATTCTTAACTGCTGCGGGTGCGGATGCAATATTTGCGACATGTTGCCCTTACTCCTTATCCTTTGTTGCTGCTCTAACAACAAAACGCCCGATTGCGGTTGCGGAAACTAAGAATTCGTAATGAAAAAACGTTCGGGTATTTTCCCGAAAAAAACGCCGAATAAGAGTACTCGGATACCGTTACGGAAAAAACGATAACAAAACAATCGAAAAAAATCGAAAAACCAAAGAAACGATAATCGCTCTCGATTTAACCCGAGAGCGATTTATTTGTTCTTTTTATCGTTAAAGCGTCGCAAAACGCCTAAAATAGAACAGTCTGAGCAATATGCTCAGACTGTATTACTATTGAGAGTAATTCCTTTTTTTAGAAAATTTCTATTAAGGATAACTAATTACTCAATGATAGAAGCAACAACGCCGCTGCCTACGGTTCTGCCACCTTCACGGATAGCGAAACGAAGACCTTGTTCGATAGCGATAGGAGTGATCAATTTGATTTCCATATCGATGTTGTCGCCGGGCATAACCATTTCTACGCCTTTGGGAAGGGTGATGGTTCCGGTAACGTCGGTCGTTCTGAAATAGAACTGAGGACGATATCCGTTAAAGAAAGGAGTATGTCTTCCGCCTTCTTCCTTCTTCAAAACGTAAACTTGAGCGGTGAAGTGGGTGTGAGGATGAATGGTTCCGGGTTTAGCGAGAACTTGTCCTCTTTCGATGTCCTTTCTGTCGATACCTCTCAAAAGCGCGCCGATGTTGTCGCCTGCTTGCGCTTCGTCAAGCATCTTTCTGAACATTTCTACGCCGGTAACCGTCGTTTCTCTGGGTTTGTCCATAAGACCTACGATTTCTACTTTGTCTTGTACTTTAACGGTACCACGCTCTACTCTACCGGTAGCAACGGTTCCACGACCGGTGATCGTGAACACGTCTTCAACAGGCATAAGGAACGGCTTGTCGGTATCTCTTTGCGGAGCGGGGATGTAACTGTCAACCGCTGCGAGAAGTTCTTTGATGCAATCGCAAGCGGGATCGTCAGCATGTCCTGCAGCAGCCGCTTCCATTGCTTTAAGAGCGGAACCTCTGATTACGGGAACTTCGTCGCCGGGGAAGTCGTAAGAAGAAAGTAATTCTCTGATTTCCATTTCAACGAGGTCGAGAAGTTCGGGATCGTCTACTTGGTCAACTTTGTTCATGAATACTACGATGTAAGGAACGCCAACCTGACGAGCGAGCAAGATATGCTCACGGGTTTGCGGCATCGGTCCGTCGGTAGCGGCAACAACGAGAATAGCGCCGTCCATTTGCGCCGCGCCGGTGATCATGTTCTTAACATAGTCGGCGTGTCCGGGGCAGTCAACGTGCGCATAGTGACGAGTTGCGGTTTGATACTCAACGTGTGCGGTATTAATCGTTATACCTCTTGCCTTTTCTTCAGGTGCCTTATCGATTTGGTCATAACGCATAACTTCAGCATTACCTAAAGCTGCGGATACCATCGTGATAGCAGCCGTTAAGGTCGTCTTACCATGGTCAACGTGGCCGATGGTACCGATATTAACGTGCGGCTTGGTTCTTTCAAATTTAGCTTTTGCCATTTTTAGAATATCCTCCCAATTAGATATGTTTTTTTATTTGGTATAAATAATTATAATATATAATTCAATCTTTGTCACGCATTTTTTTTATTTTTTTATTTTTTTTGTTTTTTCTTAAAAAACGCGTGTTTTTTTTAAGAGTCGCGACGACTATTATTGAGGTTTAACGCCTTCCAATAAGCGTTTTTTCTCGCTTTGCGGCACTTCGGTATAGCAATCGAGTTGCATACTGTAATTGCCTCTGCCTTGCGTGGTTCCTCTTAATACGTTGGCGTAACCGAACATTTCGCTAAGCGGAATGGTTGCGTCGATTACTTGCGTACCCATACGGTCTTCCATACTGCAAATAGAACCTCTTCTGCTGCTTACGGTGCCGAGAACGTCTCCGAGATAATCTTTCGGGGTCATAATCTCTACTTTCATCATAGGTTCGAGAATGGTCGGATCCGCTTTTCTCGCGGCTTCTTTGAACGCCATGCTTCCGGCGATTTTGAAGCTCATTTCCGAAGAGTCGACGTCGTGGTAACTACCGTCTACGAGCGTTACTTTGAAGTCAACCATTTCGTATCCGCAAAGGATACCGCCGCGCGCCGCTTCTCTGATACCGTCTTCGATAGGCTTAATGAATTCTTTGGGAATACATCCGCCGACGGTTTTATCTTCGAATTGAATACCGCTGCCCGGTTCGAGAGGCTCCATTTCGATAATACAGTGACCGTATTGTCCTTTACCGCCGCTCTGTCTGACATATTTTCCTTCCGCTCTTACCGCTTTCTTTATCGCTTCTCTGTAAGCAACTTGCGGCTTACCGATGTTCGCTTCTACTTTGAATTCGCGTAAAAGTCTGTCTACGATAATGTCAAGGTGAAGTTCTCCCATACCCGCGATAATCGTTTGTCCGGTTTCTTGGTCGGTATAGGTACGGAAAGTCGGGTCTTCTTCGGCAAGTTTCATAAGCGCGATGCTCATTTTTTCCTGACCGATTTTCGTCTTCGGCTCGATAGCGAGTCTGACAACCGGCTCGGGGAATTTCATGGACTCTAAGATAATCGGGTTCTTTTCGTCGCAAAGCGTTTCGCCGGTGGTCGTCTCTTTAAGACCGATAATCGCGACGATATCGCCCGCGTACGCTTCTTCGATATCTTGACGGTCGTTAGCAAACATTCTTATAAGTCTGCTGATTCTTTCCTTTTTGTCCTTGTTGGAGTTGTACACGGTCATACCCTTGGTAATCTTACCGCTGTAAATACGATAGAAAGTAAGTTTTCCTACGAAGGGGTCGACGGCAATCTTGAACGCCAAACCGCAAAGAGGTTCGGTTATGCTCGGATGTCTTTCGATTTCTTCGCCTTTAAGGTTCGTACCTTTTACCGCGGCGACATCGAGAGGAGACGGGAGTAACGCCACGACATAGTCGAGCAACCTTTGCACGCCCTTGTTTCTGTAAGAACTACCGCAAAGCACGGGAGTAACCGACATAGAGATGGTCGCTTTACGCAAAGCGGGCATAATCTCTTCTTCGCTTACTTCTTCGCCTTCCAATACTTTCATCATGATATCGTCGTCGAAGTCCGCGCACGCTTCCACGATCGCTTCTCGCGCTTGTTTCGCTTGTTCTACCATATCCGCGGGAATAGGTTTGATTTCGTAGTTTACGAGGGTCTTAACGTCGCTGTAAATAATCGCTTCTTGACGAATGACGTCCACAACGCCTACGAAGTCGGCTTCTTTACCTATAGGTAAAACGACGGGAAGAGGCTTAGTATTAAGTCTTTCGCTCATCATTTTAAGAACGTTATAGAAGTTCGAACCCAAAATATCCATCTTGTTGACGAACGCAATACGAGGAACGTGATATTTGTTCGCTTGTCTCCAAACCGTTTCGCTTTGG
>CAKRAY010000026.1 GCA_934296355.1 uncultured Clostridia bacterium | reverse complement strand
ATATAAACCATTGGTACGGAGTAAATTTTGAAAAAATAATTCCCGATATCGTCGAACTCTTTCGTTAACGACGTCTACGTTTTTTAATCGACAAGCCCAGAATTATTATAAGAAACGCGATTAGGATACATCCGCAACCTACCGATATTCCGACAATGGCTTTTACGCTCAGTCCGAAGTTCGTTTTGTTAGGCGTTTGATCGGAGGGATTTTCAGGCTCCGCCTCGCGCCATTTCGGGTAAAGAACGATATTCTCGGTCAACATTTCTTCCGTTATGGAAGTAACCGGATTTCCCGATAAATCTTTCGTTAAATACCAACCTTCGAATACGAACCCTTCTTTATAAGGTTCCGATAGCGGCGCGTTGAGCGTGATGTCCGCCGAAAGGTTTGCGCCGTCGTCCGCGCTTACGTATATGCCGAATACGGAGTAGGGGAAACTCAAATCGTCGCTAGACCCGTCGTTCCAACAAGTATTAACTTTGTCTTTTAATACGATTACGGCAACGTAATTGCCCACGTCTTTTACGACGTTACCCGTAACGGTATAATATTCGTTAGCGGAAAGATGCGCGCTTTGCGTAAGTCCGTTATAGATTAAATTGCCGGGCGCGCTCGGCTTTTCAACGCGTAGTTTTTCGATTTTCCAAGATAGTTTAATCGGCTCGGTAGAACCGTTATTCCATTGATAATTAACGTTGTTAAGAGTGGCGGTCGCCGTATAAACTCCTACGTTCACGGCGGTACTACCCGAAAGCGAGTAGTAATTCGATGGGGGAATCAAAGCGGTTTGTTCTTTGCCGTTGTAGTATCTTACGCCCATAACTTCGGGAATAGCGACAACGGCTTTACGGATAACCCAATCGTAAGTTTTGGGAGCCGTTTCTCCGTTGTCCCAAACATAATTTACTTCGTCTTTCAGCGTTAGCGTCGCGCTGTAATTGCCCGCCGCGATTGCGGAAGTAACCCCCGATATCGTGAAACTTTCATTGCTCGATATAAAGAGAGAATAGGCGTTTCCGCTATATGCGTAAGAAGCGGTAATCTTCGGGATTTGTACGATTATTCTATTAACGGTATACGTTAGTTCTATAGGAGCGTAAGCGCCGTCCTCCCATGCGTAGTTTATAATCGAATCGACGTTTTTAAGCGTGGCGACTATTTTATAGGAGCCGGCGTTAGTGAAGTAAATATCGCCGCTCAGTTTGTATGCGGTAACGTTTTCTACGTCTACTGTCGAGGTAACTTTTTGCGACACGCCGTTATAGGTATAGGGTTCGTTATAGAGTACGGGTTTACTGATTTTTTGCGGAACGATACGCCAAGTAAAGTGAGTGGCAGCCGAAGTCGAGTTTTCCCATACGTAGTTGCCGTTTATTAACGTTGCGGTAAAAGCGTATTCGCCGCTATTCGTAGCGGAAGTCGTTCCCGAATAGGTAAAGAAGTCGGTAGCAATATTGTCGTTTACTATATCGGGGAAAACGGGTTCGCCGCAATAAACGTATTCGGTTTTCGCTAAGCGCAACGCTTTCTTTACCGCGGGTCTTATCGTCCAACTTATTATTACCGTTTCTACCGATGAACTCCAAGCGTAATTGTTCGCGTCTTTCAGTTTAACGTTCGATACGTATTCGCCCGCGTCTGTGTAGGCGTTGTTGTCGACCGTCATTTTATCGCTGTCGAAACCGCTCAGAATGAGGGTTTTTAGCGCGCCGTCGTAAACGTACTCGCCGTAAAGAGTAGGCTCGCTTAGCGTGATTTTCTTAACGGTAACGGGGATATTCTTAGTAAAGTTCAACGAATATTCGTTATCGGTAACGGTTATCGTAACGTATTCGTGACCGTATACGAAGCAACTTGCGTTGTCTTCGTAGACTATAAAATAGCCGTATGAGAAATCCGTGCCTTTTTGTAAAACGACCGAAGTTCCGTCGGCGTAACGGAGAGAAACGCTTAAACCGCTTACGTTAAACGAATCGAACGCGTAATACTCGGTTTGTTCGGGCATGGAATCGAAAACGAGTTCTACGGGAACGTTTTGTTTGTAAGTAACGGTAACGGAGCCGCTAATCGAACGGTAATTGGTTTCGTCTTGCGGAATAAAAATCCATACAAGCGCGTTCTCGCCGTAATTTTCCGCCGCTCCGCCATCCCAATAAATCTCGCCGGGAGTATCGGCGCTTGCGAGCGCAATCGTCGGTTTTTCCGTTAAGACATATAAAACGGTTTTATCTAAAACGGGATTTACCGTCGGCGTTGCCTTGGAGATCGTTACGCTTGCGAATAGAGTTTGCGCTAAAAGAACGTAATCGTCGTTGTCGATAGAATAGTCGGTGATTTGTACGATATAAGGCGTTTCCGATGCGTCGGGGGAACTAACGAACGCGTCGCCGAAACTTATATTTACTTCGTCGACGCCTACCACACCGACTAAATCGGCGGACAAAACTTTAACGATACTCGTGCCGTCGTATTCTCTGTTTTTCATCGTTATCGAAGTCTCGTTGATAGATACGGACTTCGGCGTTATGCTTGCGGGGAACGTCATTTCGCAAACACCGTCTTTGAATACGTAATTATTTGACGCGTATACGCTGATTTTAACGTTCGTACACGCCGAAACGCGGTAAGAATTGCCGATAGCCTCGGAAATCGAAACGACGGGTTTTTGCGTGGAGTTAACGCTGCAAGAGAAGTAATCGGCAAAATTCAAAGCGTTAGATTGATTGAAATCGGTGTTACCGTCATAAATTTTAGTAAGGACGGAGCCATCTTTACGCGCTAATTCGATAGTCGCTTTTTCTATCCTTACGTTATGAAGCCGAACTTCCGTGTTAGTCAGAATAAAGTTTTGCGAATCTGTAAGGGTAAAAACGACGTTGATATAATGGTCGTTTACGCCGTTATCGGTTGCTTGATTTGAGCTAAACGCGCAAGAGGATAAAGCGACGGGCGTGGCAAGAGAGTAGTCGCTTGCATAGGTAAAAGCGAAACAGTTTAAGTCTATTTTCGTCACGTCGAACGAAACCGTATCGTCGTAAACTTTACTTAATAAGGCGTATTCGGCCGATTCGGCAATGCTCAACGTGTTTTTATCGATTTTAACGGTGGAAGTTCCATACGCGTCGGTGTGATTAGCCGCGGATATTTTGTAATATACGGTAATCGTTTCGTCGTTGGAATCCGTTATGCCTTCGTATACGGTATCGAAAACTCCGCTAACGAGCGAGTATTCTACGTTGTAAGGCGTTTCCGCTACGGTTTTGCAAGTGACTTCGATATTATGCGTGTTTCCGTCGTAAACGCCCTCGTAAGGGGTCGCTACTATATCGGTTACGGTAGCGGGAGTAACGGTAAACGTCGCGGAATTTACGCTTATCGAGTAGTTTTCGTTTGTCGCGGCGCCGTCAATCGCGTATTCTCCTACGTTAATCACGTTATCCGTTCCCGAATACGTAAAGTCAAGGGGAGCGGTTTCATAATAAGTTCCTTCTTTAAGATTTACGTCGGCGTATATCGAAACGGGGCTTCCGGTAAAGACGGCGGTCGAACTCTCTAAAACGACGTCGTATGTAAGAGCCGCCGGGAGAACGGAAACCGTCAAAACTTTCGAGTATTCGTACGCTTCTAGGTAGTCCTTTTCATATAAACGCGGAGATTCCAATGTTACCGTGATTTTGCATTTGTAGTATCCCGAATCGGCAACGTCTTTTACGGAAAGCGTCTCGGCAGAAACGTCGATAGGATTAAAATTCGAGCCGTCGGCGGAATAATACCAAGCATACGAAGCGGTTATCCATTTGTATTCGTGCGTGTAAGAAGCGGTAACCGTTGCCGCCACGCCGTTATACGTGGAGGATATTTCGTAGTTATTCAAACTAACGCTCGGCTTGTCTAACGAGTATACCGATACAAAAAACATGTTGCTATTAACGGTTATTTCTTCCAAAGGCTTGTACTCACCGTCGTAATAGTAATCTCTCGTAAAGTCGTTAAAATACTTTTGCGTGTACTCTTGCGTGTAGTACATGAAAGTTCTGCCGCCTTCGTCTACGCTTTCGGGGAGCGTGAATTTGGCGTCTGTATTAATAAAGATGGCTTTTAATCTGGAATCGACGCTTACTCCTTTTACTTCGACGGGAACTTGTTCATAGTTAAACTCGAAAGGAGTGGGGTAGTAAAACGTGTAACTCTCTTCGCCGGGTTTGTAATTCTTGGGATCATAATATTTCCAACCGGAAAAAGTCTTACGAAATTCATCGTTGTTTAACAATATTGACGTCAAATCGTAGTTTGAAGGAACGTTTGCGTCCGAATAAGTAAGATTATCGTAAACGATATTGGAAACGTTGCCGTTCAAAACCCCGAAAACTGCGGAACAAGCGTTGTTCGGCGCGGATAAAATAAGCGACGCGTCGCTATTTTGATATCCCACCGTCCCGCCGACCTTACCGTCGGCGCCGTTAACTTCGTTTTTGGAAAGCGCCTGATTGAGGGGAGCGTTGTTTGCGCCGATTATACCTCCGGCATAGCCGTTTTCGCAATTTATAACGTTTTCGTAAGAATTAACGAAGTATGTTTTTTGGGATAAGGCGTCCATTTCAATTCCGATGACGCTTTCGAATAAAACGTTAGAGTAAGGGTAATCTTTAATCGTACGCTGAATTGCCTCTCCGTATTCTCCGAGCAAACTTCCCGCAGACCCGTTTCCTTTAACGGTAACGCGAGAATTGTTTACTATTATGTCATCGATTCTCGAAGAGCGAACGTTTTTTGCCAATGCGCCGCCGTTTTCGTTCGTTAAAGTTATGTTTGAATCTTTTATAGCCAAGAATGATATTTCCGCATTTTCCAAAGCGCCGAACAGCGGAGCGTTTAATCCCGTGATACAATTACTGTTTCCGTGAAAAGAACCGAAGAAAGCGCGCGGAATCTCGGCTTTTATATAATATGAAGATAAATCGCTTGAATTAGCGGGCTTAGCTGCAAGCGGGGCGGAAGCCGCAGACGATTCGTATATGAGTTCGCCGTAAGTATCCCAGTTATCAAACAGCATTTCTAATGCGTTCGTTGTGGATTCAAGCGTAGATAACGGTATGAAAACGGGCATATCGCTTTCGTTTCCGATACCGGGGAAGTTAGTTCCCGTCATATCTATATCATTGGACATATTGTACGACTTGGCTGCGAACAAAACTCCGTCGGCGTCGAATTCGCCGTTGTTGACTTTATTAGCAAGAAGCAATAAGTCCTCTTTTGTTTCTATAGCATAAAAGCTGTCTTTGACGACAAACGTATTGTCCGCTCTCGCCGTTTCGGGCGAGGGAGAAACGGCGGTTAAACCGAATAGACAAATAAAGAGCGAGAAAACCGCTATGAGTACTATAATAGAAAATCTTTTTACCATTACTACGCTCCGATTTCTTTTTTTATAATTATATTATAAAAATTTTTTTTAGTCAATATTTCTTAAAATGTGAAATCGTGGTAAAAAACGACCTCTCTTAAAGGGGAGGTCGCGAATTATATTATTATGTGAACTTTACCAAAGGTTTTCCACGTATTCGCAGAATGCGTACATGTTTTTTATTTCAAGCACGGTTCCGTCTTCCAACGTTACCGAACCGTTGTAGTATCCGTGTACTTGATGCGTTTTCATACCTATTAAGCCTAAAACGAGCGCGCCGGAAGCGTTGTCGTAAAAAGGCGTCATCGTTAAATTAAACCGTCCGTCGTCCGACTTGAATACCCACGGGTTCATATATCCGTTGGTTTTAGGCGGAAATTCCACGTCTACTGCGCCTACTTTATGCGCTTTGCCGTCGTAAAACACGCAAGTTTCCGTGGCGTTTTTCGTGTTGCCTATACCCCAGGTTATCTCGAAACCGAATAGTTTTCCGTCGATGACTTTCGAGCCGTTACCCCAATACCAATAGTTTTTGTGCGGCCAAACGCCTCTTCCCCAATCGAGTACGGTATAGGTGTTTTTAGAATCGAAATTTATTGTTTTTTCGCCGATTTTTACATATCCGCTCGTAGGCATACAGTTGAATTTCGTAGTGAGAAAGAATCTATGCGGGTCGCAATCGAACGGCGTAACTATCGTTATCGATTCATGTTCGGGTAAGTGAGTCGCTTCGAAGTGTACGACGACTTCTTTATTTTTGCTTTTCGTGCGAAAATCGAGAGTACGGGAACGCTCTTTTACGTCGAAAACAAGAGAGGTTTTACCTTGTTTGAACTCAAATAGGGAAACGCCATCGGCAGTCTTCGACGTAGGGTAAGGACCTTTGAAAGTAGCGACTTTCAGCGAAGCGTAATCATACCTTTCTCCGGTATGTAAATTGACTATTCCGCACGTTGCCGCCGCGCCGACCGAAATGTTGGCAAAATTCAATTGCACCATCCATTCGCCGTCGGATATTTGATAAAAATCCCATTCTTTAAGCCGCCATCTCAGATTTTTGGGAATAAACTGCTTATTGTATTCCACGAGGCATTTACGCGCCCAGCCTTGGGCGCTTACTTCGCCGTTTTCTTTAAGTAACGGCGTAGGAGAGGTTATTTCGATTTGGTCGTTCAAAGGTTTGTTAAAGTCGAACATCGTTTCCTCCGTGTTATTTTATTTACTCTATTAAATTATACTATTTATCGTGAAGAAATTCAATACCGAAACGCGGCGAACTTATTTCCCGTGTCTAAGTCGATTCCCTATTTACAAAACGCGATACATGATTTAGAATTATTAGTGTAGAATATAGTGCTTTTCGGAGGATTCCATAATAATGAAGGGTAAAAGGAAATTTGCAATCGCAGTTATGACGATTGCCGTTATCGTTCTTACGTTGCTCGCGCTTTCTTCGTGCAACAATGAAGATAATTCCGATACGAGAATAGTAATAATAGGCGATTCCATTGCCGAAGCGGTGTTGGGGCCGTCGCCGATAACCGAAAGAGAAAACTACGGATATTTCAGCGTTCTCGGACAAGTAAACGGCTTTACGTATAACAATAGAGCAGTTTCGGGATACCAAACAAGTCATTTGTTGAAATATATATCGCAAGAAAAAGACGATACGGCATATAGGCATATTACCTTGCTTAAAAGGGCGGACGTAATAATGGTTTCCATTCTCGGCAACGATTTTTTGCAAAACGGACTGAGTAAAAAAGTTTTGGCGGCTGTAGAAAACGATTTTGAGGAGGCGGAAGAAACGCTTAAAGAGTCGTCGAAGAATATTAACGCCATAATCGCAAGACTGAAAGAATTGAACCCCGACGCCGAACTTCTTATTCAAACGGTATATAACCCCGTTTTTCCCGAAAGCACGTTGTTGAGTGAAAAAACCAAAAGAATTCTCAAAGAAAAGTATAATAAAGAGGGCGCGGACATCTATGCGCTCGGTAAAACGCTTATAGATAAACTTAACGGCGTGTTGTACGATTATCTCGAAGAGCACCCGGGCGCTTTTCGCATAGTGGACGTTAATAAACGTTTCGACGAGTTGAACTCGCAAGACTCGAAAAAATTAGAGCGTTTGATATACAAAGACAGCATCCATCCTTCGGACGAAGGACACGCGGTTATTTTCTCCGAGTACGAGAAAGTTTTTGAAGAACTCGGCTATTCGGATGAAAAATCGGTTTTGAAAAACTACAAAAATCTTAGGATTGCTCAAGCGAAAAAACTATATTCGGATACCGAGGTAAACGTAAAAGAATTAACGAAGAAAATAAAAAAAGCGAAGGATATAGACCAAGTAAACGACGCGTATTTTGACGCGATATACGGCGTAACGCCCGTATACTTAGATAAGGTAGACAATACCACACCGAAAAAGGGCGACGTGTTTTTAGCGGAAACCGCGGAGTACGAAATGGAAGAAGGCAATATCGTGTTCCTTAACGGCGGTTCAATGCTTCCTTTAATAGATAAAGAAAAAACGAAGGTAGTTTTAGGTAGCGACGGCTCGGTTGAGATAACGCTTGTTCCCAACGAGAAGGTATGGAAGGCGGCGGTTTTTGCCATTGCTATGGGAACGCTCGGTTTGATAGATTTCAGCGAAATAAACGTCGATATGGTTCAACCTTACATAACAGAACTTTTCCCCGGCGCGAGTATGAGAGATTTACAAAACCTATTTGAAGTGTTTAATACGGGCTTGGGACTCGAAATACAAGGTTTCAACTTCGAGTCGGAGCAGATAAAAGCGATAACCGACTCGATAAAAGAAGACGGTTACTTGCCCGATACTATGGTTTTACCTACCGAAGTGAAATTCGGTTTCCGCGGACATTATACGCTGAAAACGCTCGATTCGGACACGCAAGAAGAACCGTTTACCGCCGCATACGTCGGAGAATATACGAAAAACAGCGATCCGTTTTTGATTTTCACCTTATATGAAAAAGACGGAGAACAGTACCTAAACATAAGGAACGAACTTTTGTTTCTTAACGTGGTATGTAAGAAAAAGTAAAAAAACAACTTCATTAATTAAAGGAGGTTTTTAATATGGAAAACGATGTTTTGAAAACGATTAAATCGAGAAGAAGCGTACGCGCTTATAAGCCCGACGCCGTACCGAGCGAATTGCTTGACGCCGTACTCGAAGCCGGCACGTACGCTCCCACGGGCGGCGGAAGACAGTCCCCGGTAATAGTTGCCGTCACCTCCGCAAAAATACGTAATCAAATTGCCGAATTAAACGCGGCGATTATAGGAAAGGACGTCGACCCTTACTACGGCGCGCCCGTGATTATCCTTGTGCTTGCCGAAGGAACTGCAAGAACGTTTATAGAAGACGGAAGTTGCGTTTTGGAAAACATGATGCTCGCCGCTTCTTCCTTGGGACTCGGATCCGTTTGGGTGCATAGAGAACGCGAAATTTTCGATAGCGAACAAGGTAAAAAACTTCTACGCGAATGGAATTTGCCCGAAACTTTACGCGGAGTCGGTTCTATTGCGCTCGGCTATCCATCAGGACCTCTTGTAGAGGCGGCGAAAAGAAAAGACGGCTACGTGCATTATGTGTAAATCGTAGAAACAATCGTCGGAATATGAATACGCGACGCGTTAATTAACGCGCCGCGTATATTTTTATAACGTATAAATTTTGTCCGATTATCCTTCGACTTTTATAACGGAATCGACCTTATTTACGCAAGGAAGATTTTTAATCGCGTAAATCGATTCTGCGACGTCCTTTTCATAAGTTTCGTGCGTGAGGAATATGATGGTCGCGTCGCGATCGAAATTCACTTGTTCCATCGTGTGAATACTCACGTTATATTTTGCGAAAATCGCGCTTATTTTTGCCAGCGCGCCCGCTTCGTCTTTTACGTTCATTCTGACGTAATACTTGCATTTATAGTTCGTAGTGAAGCCTTTATCGCTTACTTCGTTTACATTTTTGAAAGAAGCGTACTGATGCTTACGTTGTTTGGAAGCGAATACGACGTCGCTTACGATCGCGCTTCCCGTGGGAAGGTCGCCCGCGCCTCTGCCGTAAAGCATAATATCGCCCACGTTGTCGCCTTTAATGAAAACCGCGTTAAAACTTCCTTTTACGGAGGCGAGGGGATGCGAGTCGGAAATAAATGCAGGATGAACTCTCGCTTCGATTTTACCGTCGATTTGTTTTGCGATTGCGAGAAGTTTCAGCGTGAATCCGAGTTTTTTTCCGTATTCGATATCCATTTTGGCAACGCTCGATATTCCTTCGCGGGATATCTTGTCGATGGGTACTTTTTTATGAAAAGCAAGGCTTGAAAGAATACTTAATTTATAAGTGCTGTCGTATCCGTCTACGTCGGCGGAGGGGTTCGCTTCCGCATATCCGAGCGCTTGGGCTTCCTTTAACGCGTCGGCGTATTCTAAGCCGTCGTCCGACATTTTGGAAAGAATGTAGTTAGTCGTACCGTTGACGATACCCATTAAAGAGAGAATATTATTACCTTGCATGCTTTGCGTTAATGTCCGTATTACGGGAACGCCGCCGACGCAACTCGCTTCGAAGTATAAACCCGCTTTTCCTTTTTTCGCCGCCGCTTCGAGTTCGGGCCAGTATTTAGAGAAAAGTTCTTTGTTTGCGGTAACTACGCTTTTGCCCGACAATAAACATTTGATAAGATATGTTTTTGCGGGTTCGATTCCGCCGAAGAACTCAGCGACGATTTGTGTGTTTTCGTCGTTGACTACTCTGTCGATGTCGGTGCTTACTATTGCGGGGTCGATACCCAGCGCAACTGCTTTATCGACGTTACGTTCGATAATGTGATTTACCGTTATCTCCACGCCGTCGTGTTTTTTGATGCTTTCCCGATTGTTTTTCAGTATGCGATAAGTTCCGCCGCCCACGGTTCCCAAACCGAGAAGCGCTATGCCGATTTTTTTCATTATTTCAGTTCTCCTTGCGCGATTATTGTCTTTTGTTAAGTTTGTAGATTATTTGTAAGCCTTTTAAGGAAAGCGCTCTGTCAACGACGTCGATGCAGTCGCTTATGTTGGTAATTAGTTGGCTCATACCGCCGGTCGCGATAACTTTTGCGTTCTCGAAGCCGGGTTGAGATTTAATTTTCTTGATAATATATTCGACTAATCCCGCAAAACCGTAAATTATACCCGCTTGCATATTTTCCACCGTGTTTTTGCCGATAACGTTGGCGGGCTTTATTAGTTCGATACGCGGTAGCTTAGACGCGGTATTGACAAGACTTTCCGCGCTCGATTTAATTCCGGGCGCAATCAAACCGCCTTGCAAAACGCCGCTATTATCTATTACGCCGAATGTGGTAGCGGTACCGAAGTCTACGGTGATTATCGGTCCGCCGTAGTTTTCGAATCCGGCGACGGCGTTTACCAGTCTGTCGCTGCCTATTTCGTTTCCGGGATAATCTATCGTGATTTTTCCGAGATTAAGTTTTGAGGAAACCATTATGGGCTTTATCCCGAGATAATAAGAACACATGTGTTCGAGCGTGTAGTTAATATTAGGCACGACGCTACTTATAATTACGCCGTTTATATCGCGAAAATTTCTTCCCGACTGTCGAAGTAGGTCAAAAAGAATCATGCCTGTTTCGTCTGCGGTCCTCGCTGTGTCGGTGGCGATACGCCAAGTGTTAACCGTTTGTTTTCCGTCGGACAAACCGATTTTGATATTTGTATTACCGACGTCAATAAGTAAAATCATTGTTTTAATTCGTTTCCTTAAATATTATTTTTATTATTATACATTTTTTATCGACGTAATGCAATAAATAAAAACTCTTTGTTGGTTTGTTGTAACTTTTCTGTTGGAAAACAAAAAGCCAAAAAGTAAAAATACAGCATAAAGGTATCTCACGCTACAAATAACCCTTTCTTTCGAATATAACCGATTTACTTTATTCCCTCTTGTCAAACGGCAATAATTATGGTATAATGCGATTATAATATAAAAAACGAATCGTCTGTGCGTTACGCATGACGTTTTCGGTAAAAACGGGAGGGTTAGAAGCAATGTTTGAAAACGTAAAATTTATTTTGGAATATAAATTAGGCGCGAATAAAAAGTGCGCGGAGGGTTTAGAAAACGACGATTATAAAGTCGAAGCGGTAAAAAGCGACGATGTTTTTCAGGTCACGATTCGTCCTAAAAAATCGATTTCCTTTATTAACGCTTATCTTGTCGAGCATTTCGGATTTCTGAAAAACGATAGAGTGTTTGCGAACGGATATCAGTCTTGGACGACGACGAGAGAGTACAAGGCGAGCGACGTTCAACGCGGCTTGCGATCCTTGGGTGCGGTTTATCCCGTCAGACCGTTTACCGCTCTTTTCGGAGATTACGATTTTCAAAAGTATTCAAAAAAACCGGGTGTCTTCCACAGTTATTCGTATACTTACGTTAATTCGAGCGGAAACGTAACTTTGCTTGGTTCTCTTAACGAAAGAACGGGTTATACGATATTCCACGTTGATATGAATTGCGATACTTTAAGAATACAGAAAGACGTCGAAGGCGTTACTACGGATAAGGAGTACGTTTTGTTCGAATTGTACGAGAGTAAAGGCGGATACGACGAAGTTTTCGACGATTATTTTGCAAAACTCGCCTTTCCCAAACCGCGTTTCGACCACATGTCGGGTTATACTTCTTGGTATAATTATTACGGCGGCATTTCGGAAAATCAGATTATGAGAGATTTAGAGGGACTTGCGAGAGTCGGAGACGCCGCTAACGTATTCCAAATTGACGACGGATTCCAAAGCAAAGTGGGCGACTGGTACGCTAACGAAAAGTTCCCCGGTAAGATGAAGAATATAGTTGACGCCACACACGCGAAGGGTTATAAGGCGGGGTTATGGCTCGCGCCTCTTAACGCCGCTAAAACTTCCGTCGTCGCCAAAGAGCATAAAGATTGGTTTATCCGTTGTCCGCGCTTACCCAAAAGAGAAATAGGCGTTATCGGTTGGGGCGGCGGTTATACGTTCGATATTTACAATCCCGAAGTAAGAGAATACATAAAAGGTTTCTTTAACAGAGTGCTTAACGAGTGGGGATTCGATATGGTAAAACTCGATTTTCTATATAGCGCTTGCCGTCATCCGCGAAACAATAAATCGAGAGGAGAATTGATGTACGACGCTATGGAATTCTTAAGAGAGTGCGTGGGCGATAAAATTATCTTAGGATGCGGCGTACCGCTGTTCCCCGCTTTCGGTTACGTGGATTTTTGTAGAATCTCTTGCGACGTCGCTCCCACTTATAGAGAGCCTTTCTATAATAAAATGTTGAATCGAGAATTGCCGAGCGCAAAAAACGCAATCAACAATACTATATTCAGAAGACATCTTAACGGCAGAATATTCGGTAACGACCCCGACGTGTTCTATTTGAGAGAACGCGACCTTACCGGTAAAGACGAATTCTTCAATAAACGCGGCAAGCATAAGTTTACGAGAAACGAGCAATTATTGCTTGCGGAAATCAACAACACGTTCGGAAACGTTCTATTCGTATCCGACAATGTGGGCGGATATTCTGAGGAAACCTTGGAACTCCTTAAGAAGTTCTTTAAGCCTACCGAAAGAAAGATTATAGACGCCGAATACGTCACTTCGAGCGAAATAGAAATCACTTATTCCGAAGCGGACGGTAAAGTATGGAAACTCCGTTTTGACGTTTATACGGGCGAGAATTCGCATACCGAAATCAAATAAAATATAGAAGAAAATAATATTGAAAGTCACGCCTGAAAGGGCGTGATTTTTTTCAAAAATGTGGGAATAAAAGTTTAATTATAATCGCCTTACCACATATACTATTACCGTATGAACGAAAGTTTTGTGATAGAATACGAAAAAAATTCCGCAATTAACGCGTATATAAGCGACGTTCTTAAAGAATACGAAGCGGAATTCGTTTTTTTCGAGGGCGCGAAATATACGTCGGTTAATTTTTATTCGGAACGGAAAGCGTTCAAAGATCTTATTTGCGAAATTCTGATTAAATTCTATAAATATTCGACAATAAGAAGATTTTACGAGCAGTCAGAATGTGAAAAAGTTTATTTTTATTCGTTTTTAGGAACGGTCGTTTCTATGGAAACCGACGAAGAAAAAAGAGCGATAAGCGCGGTTATCGGCGATAAAACGAAAATAAACGTAGAAGGACTTCTCGGTTTTTCTTTATACGAATTGAAAAAAATGTGGGTAGGCTTAGCGACCTTAACTCGCAAACTTTTTTTACAATGCGTTACCGAAGAAGACTTGCTTTCGCTAACCGGCTATTTTATAGGAATGGACGGCGCAAGAGAGGGC
>CAKRAY010000025.1 GCA_934296355.1 uncultured Clostridia bacterium | reverse complement strand
AAATAAAATTACATATTATAATGATAAAGTAAAAAAACTTTGCGGAGATACGAAATGAAATTACTCGATAAACTTTATAAAGCGTTTTGGAACGGAATGGTAAAAGGCAACGACGATAAACGTATGTCGAAACAGACCTTACCGGAAGGAATAGCCGCCATTACCGACGTACCGTACGTCGACGACGGCAAGAGGGCGCATTTGCTCGACTTCTACTATCCCGAGAATACGGAAGGAAAGTTGCCGGTCGTGATAGATATCCACGGCGGCGGACTTATGTACGCGTATAAGGAATTGAACAAAAACTACTGCTACAATATCGCCAAACGCGGTTTTGCGGTGATTAACGTGAGTTATAGTCTGGCTCCCGACGACCGCTTTCCCGAATGTCTGAAAGACGTTATGCTCGCGCTTAAATGGATAGGTGAGAATATAGAAAAGTATTCGTTTTGCGACAAAAACAGAACGTACATTACCGGCGACAGCGCGGGCGGTTTCTTGGCGGCGTACGCTTGCTTGTTATGTACGAGCGAAGAGTTACGCAACGTGTACGGCGTGGAAAAACCCGACCTCGAACTTCGCGCGTTGGGCGCGACCAGCGGAATGTTCGAAATGAACGTGTCGCTCGCGGCGTTGCTTTCTCCCGGCGTTTTCGGCAAAGGCGGCTTAAAAAAGAGTAAGTATCGCGATTACGTAGACTTCAATAAAATCGTGCCGATGGGTAAACTTCCGCCGTGCTACCTCGTGACGAGTAGCGAAGATATGATACACGGCTCGACCATCGCTTTTAAGAATATTCTCGATAAAGAGGGTATAGAGTACGAACTCGACGATTTTCCTAAATGCAAGGGTGTAAAACTCGAACACGTTTTCAGCGTGCTTTACCCGATAGAATACGAACAAAGCGTTACCGCTATCGACCATATGACCGAGTTCTTTCTCAGTCGCTAAGTTAAATCTTTATTGTTAGACAAAAAAAAGTTTCGCCGTTTTTAAGCGAAACTTTTTTATTTTTAATTATTTTTTCGATTAGTTTTTATCGTCGGGTTCGTCGGTTTTCTCTTCCTCGGGCGTACCGATTATTTCAATCGGCGGCTGTACGGTCTTGGCGCGCTTTTTGAAAAGTTTTGCAAGCGGGAAAAGGCTGTTATTTTGCTTGATATAGTATCCGAGCACCTCGTTGACCGGTTCCACAATGCCGAACGTGTCGGGGAATTTAGCGAGAATAGACTTCACTTCCACGACTTGACGTTTATCCACGACGCAAATAAGCATTTTCTTATCGTCACCGGTAAAGCCTCCCTTAGCGTCGATTTCGGTAACCCCATGGTGGATTTTCTCGGCAAACTCGCGCTCGATTTCCTTAGGATGTTTGGTAATAATCGTGAACTTCGCCGCGCTCAGCGCGCCTTTTGTTATCTGATTGCCGGTGAAACTCGATATAGAGCCGTACAGTACGCATAAGCATACCGGCTTGTAGTTATAGATAAGTTCGCCCGTTATCGGGTCGTTCGAGGTGTAAACGAAATAGGACGATATGGCGACGATGGCGTTCAGCATAAACGTGACGGTAAAGAAGTTAAGGAAAGGACGTTTTTTTGCGGCGAACATACCTATGACGTCCACGCCGCCGGTAGAACCTTTCAGCCTAAAACTCACGCCGCATATAAAGCCGTGGCAAACGCCCGCGAGCAAGCAAGGGAAAATCGTATCCACGCCGTTGGCGTCGTACTGGAATCTTTCGAGGTCGAGTTTTCCGAGAAGTATATAATTTAAAGAAAGAGATATAGAGAAGAAGAACGACTTAACGGCAAATTCCTTGTTCACGCAAAAATAAGCGAAAATCGAAAGCGGCACGTTGACGATTAACGAAAAGTATCCGATATTAAAGCCGGTCTTGTATTCGATCATCGTGGCGATTCCGTTTATACCCGACGGGGCGAACTTGTTTTTAATTATAAAAAGCAAAAACACCAACGCATATAAAAAACCCAATATTATCATCAGCAAACATTCGAATATAAACTTACGAGTCTTTTTTTTATCGAATGAAAACGTATTTTTTTCGTTCAAAGCGTAATCTCCTCGGTACATATAAACAGATATTTTTCTTTGAAACGCCCGTAGCCGCATGAATTTTTTTACGCTCGTTTTTCGTAAAGAATCGACGCGTCTCGGTCGTCTCGGTTTTTCGGAGTCAAACTCCGTTTGTATTATATATTTTAGTTTGGCAATAGTCAACGCAAAATAGAAATTTTTTTTCTCGTCGCCGCAACATTCTTCCTCGACTTTCAAACGGCGGGCGGGCGTTGCCACGCATTATTAAATGTCGAACTTTAATAGAAATAACAAAAAATATTCATTTTGGCGTTTTGTTTTAAGAACGCATATTGGTCAAAAATTATGGCTACTTTAATAAAAAACCGTAAATCTTGACATTTTACTTCCTTTTTGATATACTTTACGAAAAGGAGAGCGACACACTTGCGAGCGATAGAATTTAACTTCTTATTAAAGACAATTCATATAAATTTTCTCTCTATAGAGACGCTATATAATTTTTATTATCAAAAAATTGTTATACATATTGGGCAAAAGTACGGGAGAACTATAGCGGAAGACGTTGCGCAAGATTTTTTTAATTGGCTTTTAGCGGCAAAATCTTTACCCAGCGTAACAAATCCGACGGCATGGGTTTTCTTAAATTGTGAAAGTATAGCAAAAAGAAAAATTCAAAACGATTCTCGACTGATTTATAAAGATATAGAAACAGAAAAAGCGGAAGAAAATGCAATTCTTTTCAAAGAAGAAATGTTTGGGGATTTGTATTCCGCAATAATAGAATTAAACGAGGATGAACGGCAAATAATTGCGATGCATTATTGGGAGGGATATAAATTAAAAGAAATTGCCGAAATCTTGAACATACAGTACGCTACGGTTAAACAAAAGCATAAAAGAACGCTAAAAAAACTAAAAAGTTTTATTGCGGATGTCACCTTTAAGCAACAATAATGTAACTATATATATGATGATAATACAAGGAGCTTTGATGTTATGAAAAAATGTTTGGTTGCATTATTGGCAATTATAGCGGTTGTTGCGTGCGTTGGATTCGCAATACCGTTGGGTGGAACCGTTTATGCAATGGAATTGAACAACGACGAATGCGATACGGTGTTTTGGGAAACCTTATCCGAATTGTATGAAGGAGACGGCAATGCGCTTACGGTAAACGCCGCCAAAGAAATCGTATATGATATTGATTTGAATGAGCTTGGGTTTGTTTATAGTTTTTATGCAAATAACGAGCAAGGTTATGCCGTTATCATCTACATAGACGGGCAATTTGAAGCGATAGAGTTCTTTTTTGATTCGTTTAGTCCTTACGCAAACGTCGGGCAAAACGCATGTAACATATACGTTTCCACTATGATATATTTGGTATACAATGACGGAAAATACTATTTTGCGAATGAAGATTACGCATTAACGGAAGAGGTTGTGTCGTCCATGCGTGAGATTGCGTTCAGCGGTAATGTCGACGGTCTTAGTAATTATGAGGAGTACGTATACTTTACGGATAGAGTGGAAACAAACTACGGATTGGCGAATCGGCATCCGGGACTTGTAGAAGTCGATGGGTTGTCGGCGGCTTGCGCGCCTATTGCGGGCGGGAACCTAATACAATATTGGGATCGATATAATACAAACCTAATCGTTAATTATACTCCGGGAACGGCTGTGGGGAATCTATATCGGTATAAAGAGCAAAGTTCAACCACGGACGGCGTAGTTACTCAGCTTTACTCCGATATGGGCACTACCGCTACAGGAACGACGACCGCACAGTTTATAAGCGGAATTAAAACGTACTGCACAAGACAAGGCTATACCGCTACGTTTACGTCTTGTATGAGTGGCGGTTCGTTCAACTACATAACGGCAAAACAACAATTAACTTTGGGAAAACCCATCGCATTGTTCCTTGATGCGTTTACGGTAAATAGTTTTTCGCAAAACGAAGAATATGAATTGCTTACATATATTGTAGGTACCGGCACTCACGTTATGGCAGGGTTTGGATACAAAGAAGTAACATATAGCCTTACGTCGGGAGGAACAAGGCAAGATAATTATATTGCGGTGGCTTCCGGTTGTAGCGAGAAAAAAAGAGGTTTTTTCAATATTGATTATAACACGCGGATAGACGACGCTTATTCTTTGTCTATAGCGTAAAGGTGGAGTATGAATAGAAGATTAAAAAAATATGCGGATAAACAATCATTGCAATATCGCAACGAAGAGTTTTTGGAAGAATTGAAAGCTCGCCGGTGCGAAAAGAAGAAACGGTATAACTTTTTCAATAAAAAGTTTGTTTCTGCAAGTGCGGCGCTCGTGGTGCTCACGGTTTGTTTGTTATGCGTTTTTTTGATCAAACCCGCTATGGACGGCGATTCAAATCACCAAGATGAACCGACGACACCGCCAAAAAAATATCAAGCCGGTTACCATGATGTCGTCAATAGTAATTTAGAAGAAGTTAATGAGGCTTTAGACTATTTTTCATTCGCTACCGGAGAACATATACAAAAATATACGGATAAAGAATACGGAGATATACTGTTTTATAGTATTTTGTATACCGATGAAGACGAATTGACGACGATTGATTTTAAAATTGGCGTAAACCCCGATTATGAAGTAGTGGCGAAGCTTTTTGACAAAGAGTATACCCATAAGGGAACCGTTGCGGCTTATGAAGTACAGTATGACGAAACTTTAGTTTGCGAAGACGGCATATACGTTTTTACGGAAAAAGGCAAGATAACGACGGATCGAGAAATCATATATATCGAAGCGGAACTCGTTAGATTTGACGAAAATAGCAATTTTATAGAAACGTTGAATGAAATAATACAAGCGAAATAAGCTCAAAACCATATTTTAAGGACTACTTGACGCGGAAAAGTCAAGTAGTCTTTTTTTTAATATAAGTGAAAAAGTTTGCTTGCAAAGACTTTTTAACGCCATATTTTAACAGAAACGGCGGATTGGCTAAGGCTAAACCGCAAGCAACGACAGTTGCCGACAAAATCTGGTTTTGTCACGTTTCGATGTTATAATAATTAAAAAATTAAATAGATTATCGATTCGTTGTCACCTTTTGCCATGGCAATTGTAACTATTATATATAGAAACGTAGTATTCAACCACCGCTCCAAAAAACAAAAAAGGAGGTGAATTATTTTTCTATCAACAGGAAACGGGCAGTAGGGCATGGATAAATTATAAATGGAGGTTTATTTATGAAAAAGTTGAAACAATTTTCTGTTTTGCTATCGTTATGTATTGCGGCTTGCTTTTTATTCGCATGTACAGAAAACTCGTTAAGCGATAATGGAAATAAACAAGACGAAAACAAACGAGAGCAAGAAGTTATTGCGTACAATTTGGCTTTTGCCGGAGACTATAACCAAGAAGAATTGCCGTTCGGAGATAAGTATGCGACTTCTACTATAGAATCGGACTTAAAAATCAAAGTTGATTCTTTGAGTCAATTGATTTCGATAAGCAATGAAAACGAGTTTCCGTTTTTTGATGAAAACGATGAAAACTACAATAACGCTTTCAGCAAAAAAATCAGAGAATACGACGAGGAATTTTTTACCGATAAGTCGTTGATCCTTATTTTCAGTTTTGGAACGAATAACTTGACGGTTAGGATTACCGGAACGAATTTGCAAGGTACGACGTTGACCGTAACCGGGTCGAAACCGGATGGTATTTATGAGACCGATGTTAAAAGATCATTCGCATATATCATTGAAATGGAGAAATCAGACGTTAAAAACGTAGAAAAGATAGAACTGCAGTTGGAAAGCGCCGGAGCGTTCTATACCTTGGAAGACGGGTTTGAAAAAGCGTACTTGAATGAAGCGGATGTAAAAAGTATCGTTTACTATTATAAAGACGGAAAAGGATACGGCGAGGATTTTGTTCCGCAACCTAAGGTTCCCCAAGAAATAGACAAGGAAACGGATATGAAAATAAAAGATTCGATACTTGCTTATTATTACAGTAGCGGTTATCCGTTAGACCCAAACGGTACGTTATACAAGACTCTCTTAAATAGCCGGTATAGTTATTTGGGTACCTATAACGGTTACGTCGCAGTTTCTTTTGATGGAATTATCGCCGGTTTACCGGTTCGAACGATAACCGTCGCGGGAGAAACCTATCGTACGGAAGCGCTTGGTATCCTATTGTGGAAAGGAACAAACGATTTCGAAACGATAAAAGCCTGAAATAGGTCGCAAAATAGTCATTGCAAGTAAACTTTTTCACTTGTATAATATAATTAAGAAAAGGAGGATTGCTTATGAAAAAGAAAACAATTCGTTTTGTCATTTTAGTTTTTTTACTTAGTATTTTTACGTTTACGTCGTGCGACAACGCGCCAAAGGACGATTCTCAAGGAACGGGCGGAGGATGCGCTGAGCAGTGGAAACCTTTTTTCTGCGAGTACACGGCGGATAAGGAAACGTATGATTTAAGCGACGTTACGTTAACGTTTTCTTTCGGATATTTAGACTACGATACCCTTCGTGATTACTACAATTATTGCGTTTATCGAAATGAGCAAGACAAGATAGTAGATCCGGGATACGATTTGTCCGAACTTCTGCCGATAAAGTTTTACTTGTTCTTTAAATCTTTCGGGAATATGCATTACGTAAAAACGATAGACAATATCGCATGCGAAGAATATCGAGGACGCGGCAATCACGTCGAAGATATAACCGTTCCGGAAGAACTGTTTTATAACGAGTACGGATTGATACAGTTTATGATTACAGACGCCGAAGACGGCGTTCCAACAGTTACCGAAGGAAGTAATTTTTGTAGATTTTACTATCATAAGGAAGGAGAAACGGTACGCATATCGAACGAAGATCTTGCGCCGGAATACAAGTATCAGTTTAGCAATCGGACAAACACGTTAGTTAATTTTTCACACTATTCAGATCCATTTCGGCAAGATTCTTGCGCAATTATGGTCACATCATATAAAGAGCCATCCGATACAAGCGACTTACAGGCAAAAGTATATCTCGGTAGGTTGTATGACGAAAAAGAAAAATCGATACCGGCGGTAGATATCTATATAGAAGCCGAAAATGCTTCGGGAGAGAAAAAAAGGATACTCGCGAAGACGATTGACGACTATATGACCGATAAATATCGTTGCAAAAGGACCTATGATTATTACGGCAGAGTCCGTGAAGTTATTTTTAATCATTATGAAACTATAAGTATACCTAATGATTTTTTTAACGGAGAAAACGGGAAAATAGATTTGCACGTCTGCGAATCGGGAACACAGAACATATTGACAGAAGTAGGATTCAAATACAAAATAGTTTTCTTTGACTACGGTGATGAAAAAAGTTGCTATTATGGTTTAAGTTATAGTTAAAAAAGAAAAACAATTCAAGGAGGAGAACATGGAAAAGAACGTACGTAGAAGATTAGTATTAACATTTTTATCGATAGCATTGTTATGCTTGACGATTACGATATTGATTTTCGGATTACACATGGAAAAAGAATCTACGCATAACGCTCTCGCAGAGGATATCGAGCATACGTTAGCGCGCGCGGAAAGCGCAAGTGGCGATTATGATTTCGCTTATATGAGCGACGAAAGAGAGTACGTATTGGACGCCGTGAACGTTGAAATTCCGTTTACGGTTAAGTCGGAAAAGACTATAAAGAATTATTCGTATAAAAGCGATTTTTCGGTATTGTCGACGGAGCGAACCGGCGCGCGCAGTTTAATGTTTACAATTTCTTGCGCGGAATATGACGACGATTTACGCTTGCAAGTGACGATAGTTTTATCCGACGATAGCGTTTTAACCGCTACGTTATATGCGGTATGTAACGCGCACGGATTATTTATCAGTCGCTTTTCACATGACGACGCGTTAGAAAAGTTTTTGACTTACGCATCGAGTAACTATTTATTGGAAGAATGGCAAGTCGAACAAATCAGATATGAGAACGAACACAAAACGACGTCGAGCGTAGAAATTCCGACAACGTCCGTAGAGGTATCTTCGTCGGATAACGTTGTCGGTACGACAGCCACTACTTCGGGCGATACTAAGGTGCAAGGAACTTTGAAGTGGATAGAAAAAGAGAGTAATAAAGAAATTCCATTGCGAGGCGTAAAGGTGGAAGTACGAGATAAAGACCTTATAGGTTCTCAACTTTTAGGAACGGTATATACCGATAACAACGGAAAATATTCGCTGAGTTTTTCTAACGACGTTATACTGGAAAACGGAGGTTGCGATTTATTCTTACGTATTTTTGCGGGCGACAATAACTCTTATGTAGTACGAAGCGACGGAAAGACGAAATACTATTACGATACCGAATACGACGATTACCAAAACGTTGCGACGGGCTCGGAAACCACCGTTGATGCCATAATAGAAATGGATACGGATTCGGGAAAAGCGATACAAATCTCGCAAGCGATTCTGACGGCAAGGGATTTTGTTAAAGCAATGACCGGCGAAACGCCTAAAGGCGTAAAAGTTGCATATCCCAGTTCGAACACATGTTATTATAGTCGCGAAAAAAATACAATACACATTACTAACAATGCACGAACAAACGAAAGCGTACCCGAGTCGTATGCGTCTTGGGACGTCATTATGCACGAGTACGGTCATCATATAGCGTATCTTCAAGGGATTATCGATCCGCCGGGAGGTTGGCATTCAATCAGCACCAATATGGTTGACCATTACACGGTAGGTAATGCAAACCAATGTGATCCGTCTTGTGCGGCGCATAGAAGTAACAATCCTCTCGACAAAGAAAACGCGGTAGAAGCCGCCCATAAATTGATATGGAGCGAGGCATGGGCGACCGCATTCGGGTTCGTCGCGCAAGAGTATTCGTCGGAATACATCGGTGACGTGCCTACGGTTTGTAATCAAAGTTATGACGCTTATAATTTCGATACGCCGTATGACTTTCGAACTAACGCAAGAGGATACGGATGGGGAGCGAACAGCGAACTTGGAGTACTTTCGGTATTGTGGGATCTTTTCGATACCGATAACGACGATGACGACAGACTATCGTTAACGTATAAGGAGTGGTGGGACGTTACGACGATATCCGGTACGTATACGTTCCCAAAATTTATGCGTAATTTTTATGCGATTTATCCCCACCTTATAAGTAAAATGGGTTATAATTTAGCATATTATCGTATTGTGCCGGAAATGTATTATCTCGAGTCGAGCGTCGTGGAATTGAAATCCGGCATGGAGGCGTTCAATATATACTATTCTTCTAGGTGGGAATCATCGTGTTATCAGTACGATGAAATTTACGTTACCGTATTCAGCGAAGATTACTCTCAAAGCTACACTACGCCTCAACCGCTTTCGAGGAATTATTATTCGGTTTCCGACGTGACTTTCAATATGATTAAGGCGTTCCCCGGCGAGAAAGTACATATTGTGTTCGGCGCGGCACAGTCGGGGAATCCCAAGCAGAATCATACCGACGCGCCGCAAGGAATTCGGATAGGACCGTATTATTCTTATAACATTGACGTACCCAAAAGATTGCTAAAAACGAGCGTTGCCAACAATGAAGTTACGATTACGGGGACGTATTGCGACTTATCCGGACAATTCAAAATACCGGCGAGTATAGACGGTTATCCGGTAACTAAGATCGGCAATTATGCGTTCGAATGGCAAAGCGAAGTGAAATTTTTCATTTTCGAGGACTATACGTTAGTAGATACGATAGGTATGGGAGCATTTAAGGATTGTACGGATTTGGGATTGTTCAGAATACCGGACAAAGTCACTAAAATCGCGCCGAATACATTCTTTAACTGCGGCAGTATGATATTTACGCATATATCGGATTATCCGTTAACGGAAATAGGCATGTCAGCGTTCTATCAGACGGAACTTAATTTGACTAAGACAATCGAGCCGTCGATTACAAAGATCGATTTCGGAGCGTTTTGGCACGCGGGGTTAACCGCTTCGTTTAAATTTCCCGCGAACACGCAATTAAACTATTTAGGAAAGTATTCTTTTGCCGATAATCCGAAAATGACCGGAATTATTTTACCGAAATCGATAACGACGATAGAAAGCAGAGCGTTCCAAGATTGTTCTTTGTTAACGGTTTATACGGATGCAAGCAGCAGACCGTCGGGTTGGAAATACGATTGGAACCCTTCCGACCGACCGGTTTTTTGGAGATGTACTTTTTCGGATGATAACTCGTACGTTGTTTCCTTTATGCATACGGGTTATTTCGGGAATTATGAAAATATCGCTAATCCGAGCAGAGACGGATACAGTTTCGACGGATGGTATACGACGTCGGACTTTTCGGGAACGCAATACACGAACGAGACTCTCGATACCGCGCCGAGCGGAACTTTATACGCCAAGTGGACCGAAATTGCTTGCGTTGCCGAGGGTAGTTTGATTACTCTTGCCGACGGAAGTCAGGTGGCGGTAGAAAATTTGACGGGTAACGAAAGACTGCTTGTTTGGAATATGCTTACGGGACAATTCGATACCGCGCCGATACTTTTTATCGACAGCGAATCGCTTTCGTCGTACGAAGTCATTAAACTGACGTTCTCCGACGGCACGGAAGTAAGAATTATCGACGAACACGCTTTCTTCGATATGACCTTAGGCGAATACGTTTTCTTACGCGAAGACGCCGCGCGATATATCGGGCATTACTTTAACAAACAAAGCGGAGATACGTGGACGACGGTACAACTGACGAACGTTACCGTTACCGTCGAATCGACCACCGCGTGGAGTCCGGTAACGTACGGACACCTATGTTATTACGTGAACGGTATGTTGACCATGCCGGGCGCAACCGAAGGTTTTATCAATATTTTCGACGTCGATACCGCGCAAATGAAATATGACGCTACGGCAATGGCGAACGACATAGAAACTTATGGTTTATATACCTACGAGGAATTTAACGCGCTCATACCCTTACCGGAGTTCGTGTTTAACGCGTTTAACGGACAGTATTTAAAAGTTTCCGTCGGGAAAGGTTTGATTACGTTATCGGAAATAGCCGATTTATTACAAAGATACAGCGTGTTTTTTAACTGAAAAGCCGATTGATTTTACGGCAATCTAAACGCAGAGGGAGCGAATAAGGTTTTCGTATATATTAAGCGATTAGCGGGCGTTGAGTTTTTGCGGTCAACGCCCGCGTATTAGTATAAAAGTTTTTATTTTATCGTATATTTGCTTTCTTTCGGGAATGAAACGGTTTTGCCTTTGCCCGCCGCGTCGAAAGAAGCGTTATAAAACTCGTTTGCGCTCTTAAAGTACAATTCGCTCTCGTCGTAGTTACAGTAAACGGTGGTCGAAGAGGAATAGAGAACGTCCGTAATCACGCCCGTTTCGCCGCTTATGCTTGCGCGAGAGGAAAAGATATCGGTTTGGAAGAAATTCTCGGGCAGATAGGATTCGAGGGTCGCTTTCAAAGCGGAGTAGCCCGCGCTTTCGGCGCGATAGAGAAACTTTTCGTCGCCGTTTCCGGAAGTTTGCCGCAGCAAGGGCGGTAATGTTTTATTCTCCCGGCGTATATGTGTTTTTTGCCATGAGTTTTCCGCCTTTTATGACTTTATAGGAAAATAATATCATATATAAGAAATTTTATCGAATAATGAAAAATGAACGCTTATTCGTTGATTTTCCGTATTGACAAAACGGCGGTTTTACCTTACACTATTTTATGGTATTTAATTACGAAAAAAGATTTATTATTAATTTTAGGAGGTCCACAAATGGATGAAGAAGTAAAGGTTGAAACTCCCGTTACGGAAGTAAAAACCAAAGACCCTTCGGAATTGAAACTTAACTATCCGAGAACCTTGAAAGTAGGCTTAGGCTTTGCGGTCGTTATGATATTCTGGACGGTATATAACTTTGTCGTGCCGCTGTTACTCGACCAGGCTTTCGGTTTCAGCAACACGATTCGTAACGTAATCGTAGGTATCGCCAGCGCGATGTGTATGGTTTTATTGCCTATTTTCGGTAAAATCTCCGACAAGTCCGGCAAAACCAAACTCGGCAGAAAGTTCGGTCGTCGTACCCCGTTTATAGTAATCGGTACGGTAATTACGATTATCGCGATGATTCTCGTACCTATTTCCGTTCAAAATCAATTAAAGACAAGTAACGACAAGAGAGCGGAATACGAAGTATTTTTCCAAGCGGAAAGCGGCGATTTGGCGTTGCCGAACCCCGAAGACGGCGGAACCATTACTCGTAACCAACTTATGGCTAAGTGGTACGACGAAGCGGCGCAAGGCGACTATTCGCACTTAAAGAAAGTCGACTTCGACAAGTTACATAAAGATCATCACGGTAAGAGCGAAGCGGAAATAAGAGAGTTCTTTATCGGACTTTACGACGTGCAAATTGCCAACGGAAAACTCATGGGCGTTATCGGCGAGGGAAAATACACCTTACGCGGCGAAGAAATTTCCAAAGAAGAGTACGACAGACTCAACTCCGAGGTCGCTATGCCTTACAGCGCGTACGTTTCCAGCGCGGCTAACGATTATATATCCGCCGCGGTAAACAAGGAAGTAAACTGGGGTTACTTTGCGTTCTTCCTTATCTCCTTACTCCTTATAATACTTGCGCAAACGGTTATCCGTACGCCCGCGGTATCATTGATGCCCGACGTTACGCCTTCTCCGCTCAGAAGTCCCGGTAACGCGATGATTAACCTTATCGGCGGTATCGGCGGCGGTATCGGCTTCCTTATATATACGATAACGTTTATGTTCGACGGAAAACTCACTTTGTCGAGCCAATACTGGATAATCTTCGGTACGATGGCGGGCGCGCTCGCTTTGGTACTCGGTTTGTTTATCTTGTTCGTTAAAGAAAAGAAATGGGTAAAAGAATGTAACGAACTCTGCTTAGAGTACGGCTTACCCGTGTATGACGAAAAGGAAGAAGAGGAAGAAAAGGAAAAACAACCCGAAGTAAAACTCAACATGATGAAGCAATACGGAAAGTCCAAGATGACGAGTTTCTTACTTATCTTAGGCGCAATCTTTATGTGGTTCATCGGTTACTATGCAATCAGCAACAATATGCCTATCTTCTGCGTTAAGTACTTAGGCACTTCTACGGGTATCGCTTCCATAGTAAGCGGCGCGTCGATGGTCGTAGCGGCTATCGGATTTATTCCCGTAGGTATTATGGCAAAGAAAATCGGACGTCGTTGGTCGATAATCTTCGGTTTCGGCTTGGCGATACTCAGTTACGTACTCGTCGCTTGCTGCGTAGGCGTTGCGGGCAACGCGGCTACCATCGTGTTCATGGTTTGCTATATGGTAAGCGGTTTCGGCCTTATCTTCGCGAACGTCAACACGCTCCCGATGGTTCTCGAAGTTTCTTCTCCCGAAGATATCGGTAAGTTTACGGGTATCTACTATATCGCGACTATGTCCGCGCAAACCCTCGGACCTATCTTCGGCGGTTTGGTAATGGACTATATCGGCGGCAGCAGTTCCTTGTTCATATTCTCGGCAATCTGCATCGCTATCGGCGCGGTTATGATGTTCCTCGTTAAGCACGGCGAAGCGCCCGACTACGTTGCTAAGGTGGCGGCAAAGAAACAACGCAAAGCGGCATAACGTATTAAAAACAGTAAAACGCAATTAAAAAACGTAAAAACGGTCGGTAGGAGTTTTTATCTTGCCGACCTTTACTATTTTTATTAACCGCGTTTATAGAAAGCCTATGCTTTTTTGGTAAAATATTGGCGACCGTCGGTCGCATTATACGGGAGTGGCTAAGGTGCGTTGATTTCTTGCGAAAACCGAGCGTAGGAAAATGGGGCACCCCTAAAAGC